>NZ_MDTU01000001.1:1318210-1525216 GCF_001720395.1 Piscirickettsia litoralis | reverse complement strand
TTTTAAATTAGATGGGATTACTTTTTGTTGTTTATTGTTTTCATTTTTGATGTTTCTTTCTTTTGTAGCTGTGCTGGTTGAGATCTATACTGTTGCATATTTAGATAGACTGCCTTACCTCCAAGAATTACTTATTTTCTTACTTGGCTTGTCTGTGGGGTTGATGCTTGTGTTGTGTGCTTTATATTTGTACCGACCTGTTTTTCTAATTGCACTGCCTGTATCTATATCAGGCTTTATAAACTCTTTGAGTAATATATCAAATGGATTTTTCTTTTCCACTTCTATTCAAATAGCTTCTTGGCTCTCTATAGCAATCATGATTGTTAATATAGCGGGGTTATATTTCTGGTATATGGATTATAGCAAAAATGACTCTTTGCCAGGAAAAAGTACAAATGAATCAGCTTAAAGCAGATAGATGGTTTCAATGATCAAACAGCTTATCAATGATTGGTTTGTTGGAGCGCTATTATTTATATTTGCCACATTATTATTAATTGACCAAGGAGGAGCTTCGTCATCACAGGGATGGATTTGGATGACATTGGTATTGTTCTTGATGTTTGGTGAAAAGTGCCCTAGTGCCTATCGTTGGGCATTTCCAGGGGTGGCAGTTGGGCTTGTGGCTGAGGTATTCTGGGGAGGGGTGTTAAATTGGATTGAGAGTGCAGTTTGTATTTTTTTTGCAATAGCTTTTCTGTTAAAATTTTTCGTGGAAAGAAAGTGTATAAAATGGTTAAGGAAAAATTTTAAGTTAAGCGCTATGAATTTTTGCTTTCTTCTATTTCTATTTTTAACATTTGCTTCTCTTGTTGTGATGCTTTTTCATATTGGCATCTTCTCAAATATAAAAAAAATCACGTATTTGCAAGAGGCTCTAGTTTTTTTGCCTGGATTCTCTATTGGTTTTATGGTTCTGTTGTGTTCTATTCAGCTTTATAGGCCAGTTTTTATAATCGTATTGCCAGCTTATTTTGCTGGATTTATTAGTGCAACTCATAATATTTATTCAGGTGTTTTTTTATTTCCCTCTATTCAAATAGCTTCTTGGGTTACTGTCGCTTTAATGGTGGTTAATGTGGCGGGGTTATATTTTTGGTATATGGATTATAGCAAAAATGACTCTTTGCCAGGAAAAAATACAAATGAGTCAGTTTAGAGTAGGTAGATAGTTTCAGTGATCAAGTGGTTTATCGATGATCGCTTTGTAGGTTTCGCGCTACTAATAGTGAGCATATTATTTCTGCTTTTTATATCGAGTTCTTCTGTGTCCCCTGCATGGGGATGGTTAAGTTTAGGCTTAATTTTTTTAATCAGTAAAGGTGTGAAGAATACTCTCTTTATTTTTACGTTGTTGCCATGTGCTTTAGGTTTGTTTGGTATGGCTATTTTATCTGTGGAACCAGGTATTTTCTTTGGTAATCTTATAGAAAGAATTGCACTTATTATTTTTTCTCTGCTGCTAGGTTTTAAGTTCATTGTTAGCTTAAAAGAGGGTAGCTTTATTGATGGGGGGAAGGTGAGCCGGAAAATGTTTCTTGTTCTGGTCTTTTTTTCAATAGTTGTTTTGTTGTCAATCGTTGCTGAGGTTTACTATCTTAGAATACTGTCTACTCTGTATGGTTTATCCTATTATAAAGTTTTGATTGAGTTCCTCTCTGGGATTTCTATTGCTGGCATGATGGCCATACTATCATTTTTTAAATTTAAAGAAATATTCATTTTAGCATTACCAAGCGTGTTAGCTGTTTCGGTAAGCAGTATTGACAATGTTTTTGTTAATAGTATTCCTTTTTTAAGTATAGTTATAGCTTCTTATATTGGGCTGCTTTTATTGGGAATTAGTCTTGTCGGGCTATATTTTTGGTATCTGGATTACCAAAAAGAGCCAGAGTAAGCCTCTCGCCTCCTAGGTTGACTCTTGAATTTAATGCTCGAGTGGAGAGTAATCTACTGCTAAACTTTAAGTTAATTTATAACGGTATGTGATTGTTGAATTAGTATGGTTTTACTCATTATTTTCTTATTGCTTTCACTGCTTATCTCATTTATCTGCTCAGTGTTGGAAGCGGTGCTGTTGAGTGTGACCTTGCCCCATATTACCCTGTTGAAAAAGCAGGAGAAAAAGTCAGGATATATGCTCGATCAATTAAAGGCTGATTTAAATAAGCCGTTGACGGCAATTTTAACGTTAAACACTGTTGGGCATACCGTTGGGGCAGTCGGTGTGGGCGCTCAGGTGACCAAGATGTATGGCGACCATTACTTAGCGCTTTCTTCGGCTGTTTTGACGGTATTGATCTTGTTTTTATCTGAAATTATTCCTAAGACGATAGGGGCGAATTATTGGGACAAATTGTCTGGAGTAACGGCCTATATGTTGAAATATTTAACCTGGTTGATGATGCCGGTTATTTTTATTTCTGAGAAAATGATGGCCGGCTTAACTCAGAAGAATGAGTTAACGGGCTTTGGCAAAGATGAATTGCTAGCGATGACAGAACTAAACAAAGAAAAAGGCTTTATTAGTAGTGATGAAAATTTAGTTTTTAAAAATCTCTTGTTACTTGAAGATCAGCCAGTACGAAAGATTATGACGCCGCGAACAGTGGTCTTTTCGCTGTCTAGCGAGATGACCGTTGAGACTTTTTTTCATAAGTATGACCAAGCCCCTTTTTCGAGAATCTTAATTCATGCAGAGGACCAAGACAGTATGGTTGGTTTTGTCATGCGTGAAGATTTATTATTGGCAGCGGCGAGAAATAATTATCAAAACCAGCTGTCTTATTACTCGCGCGAGTTGGTTGCGACCTTGGATAAGTTTTCTATTGCCAAAGTGTTTAACGATATGCTTAATCAGCGCTTGCAGATTATGTTGGTCGTTGATGAATATGGTAGTGTGCAAGGCATTGTGACACTAGAGGACATTATTGAAGAGCTGCTAGGGCGCGAGATTGTCGATGAGCATGACCAAGTTGAGAGCATGCAAAAGCTCGCCTTTAAAAAGAAAAATAAGCGCTTGAAATAACCGAAAGCGATCTGACTTGAACCTGTACAGCCCGCCTTATATAATCGGGGTTTTTTGAAAAGATAATCTGTTGGAGTGTTCAATGTTGCACGTGGTGCTCTATGAGCCTGAAATCCCGCCAAACACAGGCAATATTATTCGGTTATGTGCAAATGTTGGTTTTAAACTGCATCTGATTAAGCCGTTAGGATTTGATGTCGATGATAAGCGCTTGAAGCGTGCAGGCTTGGATTATTACGAATGGAAAGAGATGCAAGTACACGAGAATTTTCACGCCTTTTTAAGAAATTCCGAGTGCAATCGTGTTTTTTTATGCGAGACGCATGGTCAGCAGTCTTATGATCGGGTTGACTATCAAGCGGGCGATGCTTTGGTGTTTGGCCCTGAGACTCGCGGTTTGCCTCAAGATCTGTTGAATCACTGGCCTGAAGAGCTATTATTTCGTTTGCCGATGCAGGCAGAGAGTCGCAGTATGAACTTATCAAACTGCGTTGCGGTGGTTGTCTATGAAGCTTGGCGTCATCTAGGTTTTTCCGGGGCCGCCGGCTTTAACTAGCGGGCTTATTGACTGAATTTTAATTGTTAGCCTTATTTTTTTTCATAAAAAAACTGATAAAAATAAATAGGCTGAGTAGAGAAAAAAAGAGCCCTGACCAGGTGGCTAAACTGATGTTAAATATCGTCGAGGTGACTAAGGCGCAGTCGCTAGAGCCATGTAGGGCCATTTCTATCGTTTTTAATAACGGATAATGTTGCAGCATATAGCCCAAATTAGGCAGGCATTGCATGCTCATGCCATCTGGAGAGTGCTGTAGCCAGATCTGTCGTCCGGCAAGCCCTGCCCCCGTTAATGCGCAGAGTAAAGCGAGAGTCTGCAAAATACGCAAGCTTAGCCCTTGCCAGGCTTTTAGTGCGAGGACGATCAAAAAGACTAAGGTCGGTATCAGGGCAAAGCGTTGGAGTAAGCATAGCGTGCAGGGTGTTTCGCCGACGATGTATTGCAAGTAAAGGCTATAAGCGAGTGTCCCAGCACTGACGAGTGCAAGTAAGCGGTATAGCCCGAGTCGTGAGCACAAGCGGGTCATTTTTGGCTACCAAATGCATGTAAGCCGACCGCTGCGCGCACTTTTTCAAGCAGTGGTTGGCTGATGGTACGTGCTTTTGCAGCACCGGCTTGAATGATTTCCTCGATTTGGGCAGGGCGTGTGCTTAGATCCTCATAGCGTTCGCGCATCTCGCCGATTTCAGCGTTAACAAGCTCGAAGAGCTTTTGTTTAGCATCACCCCAACCGATACCTTCAGCAAAGGCTGCGCGCATTTGTGCGATTTCATCATCAGTTGCGAAGGCTTGATAAATTTGGAAAATAGTACTGTCTTCCGTGCTTTTAGCCTCGCCGGGTTCGAGTGAATTTGTTTTAATCTTCATGATGAGCTTTCTGAGCTTTTTCTCAGGGACAAACAATGGAATTGTATTGCCATAACTTTTACTCATCTTGCGACCATCCAGCCCCGAAAGCAGTGGGGTTTCTGCAACTTCTACCTCAGGTAAGGTAAAAAGTTCGCCGTAGTGGTGGTTAAAGCGCTGAGCGACATCGCGGGCCATTTCTAGGTGCTGAACCTGATCTTTACCGACAGGGACTTTATTGGCATTAAAAGCGAGAATATCCGCACTCATCAAGATCGGGTAACTGTAGAGTCCCATGGTAATACCGAAGTCAGGGTCGTTGTTTTGAGCCTGGTTTTCATCGACGGCAGCCTTGTAGGCATGGGCGCGGTTCATCAAGCCTTTTGCTGTTAAGCAGGTGAGTATCCAGGTGAGTTCGGTGATTTCTGGAATATCAGATTGCCTGTATAAAATTGCTTGTTCTGGATCTAAACCGCAAGCGAGCCAGGCTGTTGCAATTTCAAAACTGGATTGGTGGGTAAGCTTGGGGTCTTGGGCCTTGATCAGTGAATGATAATCGGCTAGAAAGTAAAGCGATGTTACGTTCGCTGAGCGGCTGCGCGCTATTGCTGGACGAATTGCACCGACATAATTTCCTAAATGGGGCGCGCCTGATGTGGTGATACCCGTTAATACAACTTCTTGTTTCACTTAAAACCTCATTCACTCGAATCCAACTGCAAAAGCCATTGTAACAGAATTTTTATTAAACAAAATGCTTGGCTACAGGCAAGTTTAAGTGAGGCTAGACACTGTTGTTTGATTTGAATTGGGTGATCATTTTTACTATAAAACAGGAGGTTTCAAGCGCTAGCGGCCTTTAGGCTTTCAGCGCTTGCTTTTGGATGACGAGCTGATAACAGCTTTCACCACGCTCTAAGTATTTTTTCTCAAAATGAGTGCGGGCGGGGAAGTTTTGAGCGAGGGTTTCTGCACTGAGTATTGCTAGTTTCCAGGTGTTTTTAGCCTGTTCAAAGGCTTCATCGAAATAAAACTTCTCATTGGTCGCCATAGTGATCTTGCCGCCGGGTTTAAGTGTGTCGATTAAATAGGCCATAAAAGGCATGTTGAACCAGCGCTTATTGGCTTGGGCGGCTTTGGGGTAAGGACAGGGGTAGAGGATAAAGTATTGGTCAACCTCTTCAGGGCCGATGTGCTGTGGTAGCCAGTAGGTGGTATTGCCATGAATGGGTAATAAGTTCTGATAGGGGCCGAATGTATTGTTTTTGTTTGAAAACTTTCCAAACTTTTCCCGTGTTTTCTCGATGGCGATTAAAAAGCGTTCAGGGTGGCTTTTTGCATACATCAGTGGGTGCATGCCCACACCGCAACCGATTTCAATATCCAGTGCCATATCAGGCTGTCTAAGGCGGCGCCAAGCCTGTTCTTGTTCAGGAATTTTTAAAATGTGGCTGTGATAAGTTCTCATTTTCATGGTCTAATGCTATTGTTTAAGAGTATTTGCTAGCGCAGGTTAGAGTAACGCAATCAGGAAAGAATTGCACTAGTGGCTAAGAGTGATTACTATTGGTGTGCTAAGAACGATAACTTGCAACACGATAGAAGGAGAGGCGTCGTGATTACAAAAGAAGAGCTGTTAAAAATGCCAGCATCTGACTATATGAACGATCAACAGCTCGAGTTTTTCGCTCATCTATTAGAAGAAGAGAAAGAAAAAACATTCGAAGAGATTGAAGTGGCTAAAGCTGCTTTAACCGAGCTGGAAAATAATCCTGCTGATGAAGCTGATGCCGCTGCGGCCGAAGAGCAGCGCCAATTGCAGTTGCGGATTGTTAGTCGTAAAACGAATTACTTTAATCACATACAGCGTGCAGAAGCCAGAATCGAAGATAAGAGCTATGGTTTTTGTGAGGAAACGGATGAAGCGATTGGCGTGCAGCGCTTGCTTTATCGGCCGACGAGCAGTCTTTCTGTAGAAGCACAAGAATCAAAAGAGCGTCGCAAAAGCCTGCATAAGGATGTTAGGGACGTTTAAACCTGGCGGATTGTTTTCGGGCCTCTCGGCAAAGAAAAATGATTGTGTTAGACTGGCGCATTTGTCAATCATGAGTACGGTGTTCCATGAATTATCAATCAACGCACTATTTATTAGGGGCTGCGAAACTTGAGCAGCTTCCTGAAGATACTGGGGTAGAGATCGCCTTTGCGGGCCGGTCTAATGCAGGTAAATCAAGCGCAATCAATGTAATTACTGGATTGAGTAAGCTTGCGCGCACCAGTAACACGCCGGGGCGTACTCAGCTGATTAATCTTTTTACTGTCAATGAACACTGTCGTTTAGTGGACCTTCCTGGCTATGGTTTTGCTAAAGTACCCATTGCGATGAAGCAAAAATGGCAAGAAACCTTATCGCGTTATCTCGAAGTTCGTGAGTGTTTAAAGGGGATCGTCTTGATGATGGACATTCGTCACCCGTTTAAGCCTTATGACGAAATGATGATTTCCTGGGCGGTTTCCTCGGGGTTACCTATGCATATTTTACTGACTAAATCAGATAAATTGAAGCGCGGTGCGGCCAGTCAAACTTTGTTATCTGTGAAAAAAAAGCTTTCAGATCATGAAGATATATCTGTACAGTTATTTTCTTCTTTGAAAAAAACAGGTGTGGATCAGGCGCGTGATGTGCTTGATGCTTGGTTTGAATCGCACTAACACATTCTTTTATTAATAAAACCCTCTTGTTCTCTAGTCATTGATGTCGTTAGAATAAGGTGTTTTTAGTCGTTTAAGTTTGCAACTTTTTTAATTAGAGTTAAACAGAATTCATGAAACAGCATATTAGCCATTTAGTGGGCGAGGCGGTGAAAGCGCTGCAAGCCAAAGATGTCCTTCCAGAAGATTTATCCGTTCAGTTGCATATTGATCGTACTAAAGATAAGAGCCATGGAGATTGGGCGACCAATGTTGCATTAATGCTCGCCCGTGTTGCCGGGTGTGCGCCACGCCAATTGGCTGAAAAGATTGTCGCAAGCTTGCCTGCCTCAGAGCATGTGAGCAAAGTAGAAATCGCGGGCCCCGGGTTTATTAATTTCTTTTTAAATGCCAAGGCACAAAGTGATGTGGTCACCCAAATATTCGCTCAAAAAGAAGCCTATGGTCGCAGTGAGGCGATGGCTGATAAGAAAGTGATTTTAGAGTTTGTCTCGGCCAATCCAACGGGGCCTTTGCATGTTGGCCACGGGCGCTGGGCGGCAATGGGTGCGGTTGTTGGTAATCTGCTTGAAGCGGTGGGGGCGAAGGTTCATCGCGAATATTATGTCAATGACGGTGGTCGCCAGATGGATATTTTGGCCACATCCACTTGGTTGCGCTATTTAGAGTTAGGCGGTGAAAAATTCGAATTTCCGTTAAATGGCTATCGTGGTGACTATATTTTTGACATCGCTAAACAGTTGCATAGTGATCATCAAAATTTATTTATGCGCAATATTGCTGATATTTATGACGTTGTTTGTGAAAATAGTGAAGAAAACAAAGAGCAGCATATTGATGGGCTTATTCAGCAAGCAAAAGCTCGACTCGGTGATGATTATAAATGGGTCTTTAAGGCGGCTTTAGAGAGTGTGCTCGGTGATATTAAAGAAGATCTTGCTGAGTTTGGTGTTAATTTTGATTGTTGGTTCTCTGAAAAAAGTTTGGTGGATGATGGTGCGGTTGAAAAAGCACTGAATCGATTAAAAGAAGGTGGTTATACCTATGAGAAAGAAGGGGCGATTTGGTTTAAATCCACCGAGTTTGCTGATGACAAGGATCGCGTTTTAGTACGCAATAATGGCCAGCAGACTTATTTTACCCCTGATATTGCTTATCATATGGACAAGCTTGATCGCGGTCATAACTTGGTGATTGATTTATTCGGTGCCGACCATCACGGCTATGTTGCCAGGATGCGAGCGGCGATGCAGGCACTCGGTGCTAAGCCTGATGATTATCATGTGTTGTTGGGCCAGTTTGTCAGCCTGTATCGCGGCGGCGAACAGGTGCAAATGTCGACACGGAGCGGCTCTTTTGTGACTTTGCGTGAGTTGCGCGATGAAGTCGGTAATGATGCGGCGCGCTTTTTCTATGTAATGCGCAAGTTTGAGCAGCCACTGGACTTTGATTTAGATTTGGCGAAGTCTAAATCAAATGACAACCCGGTGTATTATATTCAATATGCGCATGCGCGGATTTGTAGTGTGTTGCGTCAGATGGCTGATAAAAATGTTGAGTTAAATACTGAGCTGGGCTTAGCGTCGTTAGAGCGCTTGGTTGAAACTCAAGAGATTGATTTATTAAAACGTTTAGCCATGTACCCTGAGCTTTTGCAAAATGCGGCGCTGAATCATGAACCACATGTGCTTGCAAATTACTTGCGAGATTTGGCGAATGGGCTTCATACTTATTACAACGCACATCAATTTTTAGTCGAAGATGCAGTGCTTTGTCAGGCTCGACTTTGTTTAGTGCTTGCCGTAAAGCAAGTATTAGCTAACGGACTCGAGTTGTTAGGTATCTCTGCACCTCAAGCAATGTGAGATGGCAAAAGATCGTCGAAAGAACAGCCAAAGCTATTTAGAAGAGCGACGCCGTGAGCAAGCAGAACGTCGGCGTCGTCTCGATCAGGCTGTGCGTCAAAAAGAAAAAAACGCGCGAAGAGCTGCAAAGAGAGCGCCAGGCACGGCATCGCGCCGAACTTGAGCAGTATACTGACAAAAAACGAACGCCGCTAAAACGTAAGAATAAGATTATCGCAAGTCGCAAGTCATCTCGTTTGCACCCGGAATTTACCAATAACAAAAATAAGATTAATAAAATTAAAGCAAAACAAGCTGAACCGAAGACTCAGGTAAAACCCAAGCGAATTAAGCAAAAAGCACACGCGACCCCTTCTTCTTCTGCTGAGCAGGCAAAAGGCTTATCAACTTTAGGCTGGATCATTTGCGGAGTGCTTGCAGGTTGTTTGCTCGGCGGTTTTAGTTATTTTTACTTTTTAAAGCCCGATGCAGCAACTTCAGCTTTAAATAATACGGCTAATAAAGCACAGTCAGTTGTCGCAGAGAGTAATCACCAGGAAGTGAGTGTAAACTTGCAATCTGTGCCGGTAAAGTCTGAGAAATCGACCCAAAGTCAAGGTGATCCTAATTCGGATGCTAAGGCACAAGCTCAAGTCGCCGCAAGTTCAGCTGAGAAGACGATAACAACGGATTCTCAAGACAAAGAGCAAGCTGTGAAAGCTAAAGCTGTGGTTCCTAAGTTTGAATTTTATACTATTTTGCCGAAGCAAGAAGTCTGGAGTCCGCCAAAACAAGATGTCGCCGATCCTAAGGCCGCAGCATCTGGAAACAGTCAGAAGAATCAGTATGTTCTTCAAATCGCCTCGTTTAGAAACAGTAAAGATGCCACTCAATTAATGCAGCGTCTTGAAAAGCTTAAGCTCCATCCCTATCTATCTACAGTAAAGCTTCAGTCAGGCCAGCAGTGGAATCGCGTGATGCTCGGACCTTTTGCAAGCAAGAGAGACGCAGAAAAGGTGCGTCGAGTGTTGCAAGATGCCAGCATACAGCCCGGTTTGCTCAAGCTAAAACAAAATAGCTAAAACTGATTGTAATCTATCAATTTCGATAAACGAGGTAGTCTAAGTGACTGAACAGTATAAGGGCACGACCATTTTATGTGTGCGCCGTGGTGATAAAGTAGTAATGGGTGGTGATGGTCAAGCCACGCTTGGCGATACGGTTGCGAAATCAAACATTTGTAAAGTGCGTCGCCTTTATCAAGACAAAGTCATTGCTGGTTTTGCTGGTTCAACAGCGGATGCCTTTACTTTGCTAGAGCGCTTTGAAGGCAAGCTTGAAATCCATCACGGTCATCTTGTTCGTGCTGCGGTTGACTTGGCCAAAGACTGGCGTACAGATCGTATGTTGCGCCGTTTGGAAGCAATGATGATTGTTGCTGATAAAACAACAACCTTAACTATTTCAGGAAACGGTGATGTATTAGAGCCTGAAAATGGTATGACGTCGATTGGTTCTGGTTCTTCTTATGCACGTGCCAGTGCGCGTGCGCTGCTTGACAATACCGATTTAGGTGCACGTGACATTGTTGAAAAAAGTTTAAATATCGCCGGTGAGATCTGTATTTATACCAATCAGAATTTAACCATTGAAGAATTAGATAATACAGCCGAGTGAGGTAGGCCTTATGTCAACAATGACACCCAAAGAAATTGTTCATGAACTTGATAAACATATTATTGGCCAAGCGGATGCTAAGCGTGCTGTTGCCATTGCCATGCGTAACCGCTGGCGTCGTATGCAGCTGGATGAAGCGATGCGTGTTGAGGTTACACCGAAAAATATTTTGATGATCGGACCGACGGGGGTGGGTAAAACAGAAATCGCTCGCCGTTTAGCGCGTTTGGCCAAGGCACCGTTTATCAAAGTTGAAGCGACTAAGTTTACTGAAGTCGGTTATGTCGGCCGTGATGTTGAATCGATTATTCGTGACCTGATGGAAATGGCGATCAAGCAAACACGTGAAGATGCCATGGAAAAAGTTAAAGACCGCGCAGAGTCTGCGGCAGAAGAACGTGTGTTAGATGTATTGCTGCCACCAGCGCGTGGAGCTGGATCTAAGACCGGTTTTGCCAACGAACCAGAACCGACTAACCATGATGATTCAGCCGCACGTCAGGTCTTTCGTAAAAAACTGCGTGAAGGTCAACTTGATGATAAAGAAATCAGCATCGAGGTGACGAGCGCGCCGGTGGGCGTTGAAATCATGGCGCCTCCAGGTATGGAAGAGATGACCAATCAATTGCAGAGTATGTTCCAAAATATGGGAGGCTCTGGCAATAAAAAAGAACGTAAGATGAAAGTGGCCGACGCTCTAAAACGCTTGCGTGAAGAAGAAGCGGCGAAGCTGGTTAATGAAGAAGAGATTAAGCTGCAAGCGGTAGAAAGTGTTGAGCAAAACGGTATCGTCTTTATTGATGAAATCGATAAGATCACCAAGCGCTCTGATGCCGGTGGCGGCAGTGGTGGCGATGTCTCACGTGAAGGTGTGCAGCGTGATTTACTGCCTTTGGTTGAAGGCTCTACGGTTTCAACGAAATATGGCATGATCAAAACCGATCATATCTTATTTGTGGCCTCAGGTGCTTTCCACCTGGCAAAACCATCGGACTTGATTCCAGAGTTACAAGGTCGTTTTCCAATCCGCGTTGAGCTTGATTCATTAACGCCTGAGGATTTCGTCAGCATTTTAACTGAGCCGGATGCCTCTTTAGTTAAGCAATATAAAGCCTTAATGACAACAGAAGGCGTGACCTTAGACTTTACTGATGCAGGTGTGAAGAAAATTGCTGAGATTGCCTTTCAAGCCAATGAGCAGATGGAAAATATTGGCGCACGTCGCTTGCATACGGTGCTTGAGCGTTTATTGGATGATATTTCATACCGTGCCTCAGATTGCCAAGGCGAGACACTGAAGATCGATGAAGGTTATGTGGTTGATGCGCTTTCTGAGCTAACACATAATGAAGACTTGAGTCGTTATATCCTGTAAAATAGCGGCTAATAAGCAGGTCTAAGAACGGTGCTGTGGCACCGTTTTTTATTTGTAGAGAAAAAGATGAATTTATGAGTGCTTGTGTGATTGATACGGTTCGTTGGCATCGCAGAGAAAAAACATTAAAAGTGCGTTTTGAAGGACAAGAACCTGCTTTATTTTCCTCCAAAACGCTATATTCACTAGCGGCTCATCAGATTCCTGCAGATAGCATCGCCATTGATGCATTAAGTTGTGATGAATTAGAGGGCTTGACCTTGTCGTTTAATGATGGCTTGATAGCTGTGATTGATTGGCAACAGCTTTATCCGTTAAGCCTAAATCAACAAGAATAAAAGTTGCAAGACATAGTAATTATTTAAAAAATTTAAGCTAATTTAAAGAGGGCAGCAACATGCAAGAAGAGCAAACACATTTTGGCTATGAGTCTGTTGATGTTAATGAGAAAGTCGGTCGTGTCAGAGAGGTGTTTCGCTCTGTTGCCCCTAAGTACGATCTGATGAATGACCTGATGTCGGTTGGTGTGCACCGGTTATGGAAGCGTTACACTATTATGGCTAGCCGCGTTAAAATTGGTAATAAAGTATTGGATTTGGCGGGGGGAACGGGGGATTTGACCCGTGTTTTTGCGGGGCGCGTCGGTGCGAGCGGTCATGTTGTTTTGGCTGATATTAATGAGGCAATGCTCGCTGTTGGGCGTGCAAAGCTTGAAGACTGTGGTGTTTTTAATGTTGATTATGTGCAGGCCAATGCGGAAGAACTGCCTTTTGATGATCACTATTTTGATTGCATTACTATCGCTTTTGGCTTACGTAATGTAACCGATAAAGAGGCAGCTTTGCGCTCGATGTATCGCGTCTTAAAACCAGGCGGACGTTTATTGATACTTGAGTTTTCAAAGCCAGCTTATCCACTATTAAGTAAGCTCTATGATCAGTACTCGTTTCATGTACTGCCACGTTTAGGCCAATGGTTTGCAAAAGATGCGGCTAGCTATAAATACCTGGCCGAATCGATTCGTATGCATCCGGATCAGGAGACTTTGAAAGGCATGATAGAAGGTGCAGGTTTTGAGCGTTGTCGTTATACTAACCTGTCTGCAGGCATTGTTGCTTTGCATGAAGGCTGTAAAATCTAATGGTCTATCGTGCGCTATTAAAACCTTTATTGCCTTTATTAAATAAGGCGCTGAATCGGGCGTTAAAAACCGATCGTTGGTTGATGGAGTCTTGGTCGAGCTTAAGTGGTCGAGTGCTGGCCTTAGACATTAAAGAGCTTGAGCGGCCGATTTATGTGTATCTATTAGCCGATGGTTTATTGCTATCACTAGAGTTATCAGATTCATCACAATCGGTGGATGTTACGATTAGTGGTGATATCGCCGGTTTGTTGGCACTTGCAAAAGCAGAAGACCCACAGACGGTGATTTTGTCCAGGCAAGTGAAGTTACATGGTGATGTTGCAACTTTGCAGGAAGTTCAGCGTTATGTGGCTATGTTTGAATTTGACTGGGAAGGCGAGATTTCTCGTTATATCGGGCCACTCTGGGCCGGTGTTGCAGGCCAAAGCTTGCGGGCGAGTAGAGAGTGGCTGAGTTCAGCGGGTGAGAGTTTTAAGAAAAACACCTCTGAGTTTGTTCTTTATGAGCAGCGCTTGTTGGTCAGTCATGAGGAAATGAGTGATTGGGTTGAATCTTTGCAAGCCCTGCGTCTTGATGCAGAACGCCTGAAAATACGCTTGGACCTATTGAGTACGAAGGGTGATGGAGATCAGCGATGAAGTTGCGTGTCTGGATGCGTTTTTGGCGAATTGGCTGGGCATTGGTACGTTATCGTGTTGAAGAGCTTGTATTAGCGATTCCCTTTTTAAGGCCATTGCAGTTTTTAATGTACTTAAACCCTTGGAGCTGGAGAAGAGAAACTCGCACACGTGCCGAGCGTCTGCGTCTGTGTTTAGAGTCTTTAGGGCCAGTCTTTATTAAATTTGGCCAGATCTTATCAACACGTCGGGATTTGTTGCCCGATGACATTGCTTTAGAGTTAGCACGGCTACAGGATCAAGTGCCGCCTTTTCCTGCTGCGCAAGCGAGAGTGATACTGGAAAAAAGTTATCGACGGCCATTATCAGAGGTGTTTGCGGAATTCGCCGATGAGCCGATGGCCTCCGCTTCTATTGCCCAAGTTCATGCTGCGCGCTTACCGTCTGGGCAAGAGGTCGTTGTTAAGGTTCTCAGGCCTAATTTAAAGCGGGTGCTGCGTAAAGATATCGATTTAATGTATATGCTTGCACGTTTATTGGAGCGTTATTGGTTGGCGAGTCGGCGTTTGCGGCCGGTTGAAGTTGTGGCTGAGCTTGAACGGAATTTAATGGATGAGCTGGACTTGATGCGAGAGGCGGCTAATACCTCTCAGTTACGACGCAATTTTAATGGGGGAACATGTCCTAAAAGTGCCGGAGATTTTTTGGGAGTATACTCATTCAAATGTCATTGTTATGGAACGTATTTTTGGCGTGCCGGTTGCGGATATTGAGGCACTAAAGACCAACAAAGTGAACTTAAAGCGATTGGCTGAGCGTGGTGTTGAGGTCTTTTTTACTCAGGTTTTTCGTGATTGTTTTTTTCATGCCGATATGCATCCAGGGAATATTTTTGTCGATTGCAGCAAGCCTGAGGACCCGGGCTATATCGCCATAGACTGTGGTATTGTTGGGACGTTGGGTCGAGACGATCAGCATTATTTGGCTGGTAATTTCCTGGCGTTTTTTAAGCGTGATTATCGCCGTGTCGCCGAATTGCACGTTGAGTCGGGTTGGGTGCCTGCGCAAACACGAGTGGATGAATTTGAGTCGGCGATTCGCACGGTGTGTGAGCCGATTTTTGAGCGACCATTAAAAGACATTTCCTTTGGGCAGACTTTATTGCGTTTATTTCAAACGGCACGACGATTCGATATGCAGGTTCAACCGCAATTATTGCTTTTACAAAAAACCTTACTGAATATCGAAGGGCTGGGCCGTCAACTTTATCCAGAGCTGGATTTATGGAGTACAGCGAAGCCATTTTTAGAGCAGTGGATGAAAGAGCAGGTAGGCGTGAAAGGCTTTGCTAAACGGCTGATCGCGAATGTTCCAAACTGGTCAGAGCAGTTGCCTGAATTTCCAGCACTCGCACACCAGTGGTTGGCCGATCAGCGTGAGCAACATATTGAGCTGAAAAGAGTGGCAGAGTCTAAGGAAGAACATATTTGGCAGCTTAAGCATGCCAAACGTTCGAGCGCTGGCTTGGTGACGGGGCTTGTCTTGTTATTGCTGGGAGGTATGTTTTTGGAGGTGCCTCATTGGCGGCATGTGCTCGAATGGCTAGATCAATACGCTTGGGCGTTTGTTGCCGTGGGGGCTGGGGTTTTATTTTGGTCGTTTTATTCTCTTCGGCGCAATTAATAGTTGATAACTAATTCACTAATAAATAGATTAATAAATAAATAAATAGATGAAAAGGAAAAAATTATGTCTGATTGCATTTTTTGTAAAATTATCAATAAAGAATTACCTGCTGATATCATTTATGAAGATGACTGTATGGTTGTTTTTAAGGATATTCAACCTAAAGCGCCTGTGCATGTGCTTGTTGTACCGAAAAAGCATATTGTTTCTTTGGCAAAATTAAACTCTGCTGATCAAGATGTAATAGCACAGATGATGATGAATTTGTCGGCTATTGCTGAAAAAGTGGGCTTGAGTGATGGCTTTCGAACCATCATTAATACCGGCAAAGGTGGAGGACAAGAAGTTGACCATTTGCATGTTCACCTTATTGGTGGGCGACCGCTGCCGGGCTTCTAGCTGATGTGTTAGGGGCTGTTTAGCTCATCCTAAAAAAGTTCGTACAAACTTGACTATACTTTCAGCTAAGAGGAATTTTCATAGATTAAGTTGTATTACGATGGGAAATATCGCCAAGGGCCTACAGATAAAAATCTATAGTGCATTGATTGTTATCCTCACTGTGATCTTGGTTATCTCAGGTTGGTATAATTATAACCAGACTAAGAACTTGCTTGAAAGTCAGCTTGAGCAAGAGGCAAGCTTAACATCCAATCGCCTCGCCCGCAGTGCTGCAGAGCCTTTATGGAATGCAGATCAAGATCAACTTTCGGCACTTTTAAAATCAGAAATGTTATCGCGGTCTATTTCTGCGATTTCTGTATCCACACCGGATGATCCTGTGTTTGGTTTTTATCGTGAAAATGGCAAATTAAAGGCATTAACGAAGACTTTCCCTGTTACTTCTCGAAATACTGTTATCAAACGACCGATTATTTACGAAAGTGATGGTAATGAAAATAAATTAGGCCAGATTTATATTTATACGAATGACAGCTTTATTCGAGGAGAGCTTGCTAGTCTGTTAACCAGTACGATTATTCAGATTATTGTGTTGAATATTATCTTGATTGGTGTACTTGCTTTCTTATTAAAGCTTATGGTGTTAAAGCCAGTGACACGTATTTCTGATGCAATTAATGATATCGCAGCTGGAGGAGGAGACTTAACGCAGCGTGTTGATACGGGTAAATCTCAAGATGAAATTTCAGAGTTAGGGGATGGTTTTAATCAATTCGCGACGAAAATTCACGATATCATCGGCCATGTTTCTTTTACTTCTAAATCAATTGCAGGAGGCGCCCAGCAAATTTCAGATATCAACGGCAGTCTTGCTGATCATATGGACACACAAACGAAACAGATTAGTGCGGTCGGGGATTCGGTTGCAGGTATAGAAAAATCAATTTCTCATGTTGCGAGCTTGGCCGCAGAAGCAGCAGAAAAAGCTTCAGACTCGGCAACGACAGCAAAAGCCGGTGGTGATATTGTAAAACACAATATCGAAAGTATGCGTGATATTAGTACTTCAGTGCATGCCAGCGCATCCAGTATTGAGACCTTGGGTAAGCTCGGTGAAGATATTAACGGGGTTATTGAAACGATTAATACCATCGCAAGCCAGACGAACTTGTTAGCATTAAATGCGGCAATTGAGGCCGCGCGTGCCGGTGAGCAAGGTCGAGGTTTTGCTGTTGTGGCCGATGAGGTGCGTAAACTTGCGATTCGCACCGCTGAGGCGACCAATGAGGTGGCGCCGGTGATTAAAGCGATTCAGGACGAAGTTCAAAATGCTGTAGAAAAAATGAATGAAGGTGTGACGAAAGTGCAGGCCGGCGTCGATGAGGTGACGAAAGCCGGTGAAATGCTCGATAAAATTCAAGATTCGGCAGGAGAGGTGACCAAAGCGACCGATGATATTGCACGTGCGGTTTCAGAGCAAACCGAAGCAACAAAATCAGTCACAGGTTATATGGAAAAAACGCTGGGCGAAGTCGAAAATCTAAAAAATAGCACGCATGAAGCCTTTGATTCTGCTCAAACACTCGCAGGCGATGCAGCGCAATTGATGGGCTTGGTTAACCAATTTACTATTGATGAAGAGCAAATTAAGAAAAGCTCTGAAACTGAGGAGAGTTCTGCAGCATCTTGATTGATGTTGCTTTGTTTATGACTTGAGGGAGAGGTCGCTTGAAAATGAAAGGATGCATCGCTCTTTTTTTGACTCTTATTCACAGGGTCGATTTTTTCGACGCTTTACGCTCAAACGAGTGTCAAAGAGCGTAATTGGTCTGAAGTGTGGCAAGAGCTAGAAAATATCAGCTATCAGCAGCATGATATTTTTGAGCGCGAGAATAATGATAGTGAGTCCTTTTGGGCAGGGCCGGCATTATGCTGGCACGCCTAGTGACAAGGGAGTTGAGGTTGATTTTACTGGGGCTGTTCATTAGCACCCGGCCATTATTCATCTCATTTATGCTATAAAACACAAGTTTGTCGCTATTTTTACTGAATAAGCGCGAGTTTTGGTTGCTGTGTTGGGTGTGGTATTGCCTATGTCTTTTTGCCAAGATTTCTTTGGTTGAGTCTTTGGTGTGCGTTGCTTATTAACTTGTCGGTCTTAGTGTCTACTTTTTGATTGCTAACTGGATTATATATTGATTTATAACGAAAAATTGAAATTATTTTTGTAAGCTATTTTTTGTTATACTGTCTTGAAGTTATTTCTATTGTGACTGAGTGCTTATGAGTTTTGTCCGTGTTGCGCCACCTAAGGCGAAATTTTTAAATAAATCAATCATTATGCTGGTTGCTGGAGGCTGTGCTCTCTTATTAGTCCTTGCCTTTGTCAGCGCATTACAACCGCCGGTTCAACAGGCTGAGCGTTACCAGATCACAACACGCAAGATTAATATTTTGCCAGAGGCGAATATAGCTCAACTGCCAAATTACACCGAGGCCAAAGAAATCAATGAGTTATTAAACCGTCACCGTCCTCCAGTTGGTCGTGCACCCTTGTGGGCGAATTGGTTAGAAGGGCAATTGCAACAGATGACAGGCACACAGCAGCAGATGATGAATCAGGCGCAGCGTCTCGTGTTGGCAAATTAATGATTGTAAGTGATTATTATTTTTGCTAGTACGCATTGCAGTTTCAAGTAAAAAATTAAAAGTTAAACATTAAATAATCGAATTAGTTGGGTATTATGCAAGAGTACAAATATGATGCTAAAAGTGTAGAAGCTTCCGTGCAGCACTTTTGGGATAAGACACAAAGTTTTCTCGCCAAAGAAGATCTAAACAAGGAAAAATTCTATTGCCTATGCATGTTCCCCTATCCGAGCGGTAAACTGCATATGGGGCATGTGCGTAATTATACCCTCGGTGATGTGGTCAGCCGTTATCAACGCATGAAAGGCAAGAATGTTATGCAGCCGATGGGCTGGGATGCGTTTGGCCTTCCTGCAGAAAACGCCGCCATGAAGCATGATGTGCCACCGGCACGCTGGACCTATGAAAATATTAACTATATGCGGGATCAGCTAAAATCCTTAGGCTTTGGCTATGATTGGTCACGTGAAATTGCCACCTGTGATCCGAATTATTATCGCTGGGAGCAGTGGCTATTCTTGCAAATGTACAAAAAGGGCTTGGTTTATAAGAAAAACTCAGTGGTAAACTGGGATCCTGTCGATAAGACCGTGCTTGCCAATGAGCAAGTGGTTGATGGTCGTGGCTGGCGTTCTGGCGCGCTGGTTGAGCGCCGTGAGATTCCACAATGGTTTATTAAAATTACTGATTACGCTGATGAATTATTAAAAGATTTGGATCAGCTGACCGAATGGCCTGAACAGGTGCGGACGATGCAAAGCAACTGGATCGGTCGTTCAGAAGGTGTAGAGATTGATTTTAAGTTGGCACACAAGGAGGATGACTCCTCTGCACTGACTGTTTTTACTACACGTCCTGATACATTGATGGGAGTCAGCTTTATTTCGGTTGCCGCCGGTCACCCTTTAGCACAGCAGGCTGCTAAGAATAATCCAGAACTCGCAAATTTTTTACAAGAGTGTAATACTGCGTCCGTTGCAGAAGCGGACATTGCGACCATGGAAAAGAAAGGCATGGCTACCGGCTTCTTTGCGATTCACCCAATTTCAGGTGAGAAAGTACCCGTGTGGGTGGCGAATTTTGTCTTGATGGGGTATGGCACCGGTGCGGTGATGGCCGTTCCTGCTCATGATCAGCGCGATTATGAGTTTGCCAATAAATATGACTTAGCGATTAAGCAAGTGATCGAAGCTGAGGGTGATTTAGCCCAAGCGGCAATTACAGAAAAAGGCACACTTATTAACTCTCAGCCCTTTAGCGATGGCTTAAATTTTGATGATTCTTTTAAAGCAATTAGTGAGTATTTAGAAATTCATCAGGCAGGGCGCGTGACGGTCAATTATCGTTTACGTGATTGGGGCATTTCACGTCAGCGCTATTGGGGTGCGCCGATACCGATGATCAATTGCGCATCATGCGGTGTGGTGCCGGTGCCGGAGGCCGATCTACCGGTACGTTTGCCAGAGGATGTGATCGTTAAAGGAGATGGTTCGCCGCTAAAACGTATGCCTGAATTTGTCAATACGGCCTGTCCGAAATGTCAGGGGCCAGCAGAACGTGAGACAGATACCTTTGATACTTTTATGGAGTCCTCTTGGTATTATGCTCGGTTCGCCTCTTTTGATAATGCTCAGGCGATGCTTGATGAGCGAGCGTCATATTGGGCGCCGGTGGATCAATATATCGGTGGGGTTGAGCACGCTATCTTACACCTGCTTTACGCGCGCTTCTTCCATAAGGTCATGCGTGATGAAGGTTTAGTCAGTTCGGATGAGCCGTTTAAAGCGCTATTAACTCAAGGTATGGTGTTAAAAGATGGTGCGAAGATGTCAAAATCTAAGGGCAATACTGTTGACCCTCAAGAACTAATCGAACGCTATGGTGCTGATACGGTACGCCTATTTACCATGTTCGCTGCGCCTCCTGAGCAATCATTAGAATGGTCTGATGCCGGTGTAGAAGGAGCCTATCGCTTTATTCGTCGGATTTGGAACTTTGCTCATGAACATAAAGAGAATTTAGTTGCCCAGAATCAAGATTATTCCAGTGAGCATAAAAGGAATTATAGCGGTGCCAGTGATGAACTCTTGGAGTTGCGCCGCGATGCCCATGAGGTGTTAAAGCAGGCTTTGTATGATTTTGAGCGTTATCAGTTTAATACTGTGGTTGCCGCAGGGATGAAGCTTGCCAATATTTGGCAGCGTTTGCCTGAAAATGACAGATTGAGTGCCGAGTTTGCTCATGAGCTGATGAGCATGATGCTGCGCTTATTATCACCGATTATCCCGCATGTGACCCAAGCGTTATGGCGTGAATTAGGTTTTGGTGAGAGTGTGTTGACCGCACCCTGGCCTGAGGTTGATCCGGCAGCATTGGTGACGCAATCGATAGAGCTAATCGTGCAAGTGAATGGTAAGTTACGCGATAAAATTAAAGTGGCAACAAGCGCAGACCGCGCGGCTATAGAGGCTGCGGCGACTGCAAGTGAAAAGGTGCAAAACTTTATTGCCGATAAAACAGTGCGTAAGGTGATTGTTGTGCCTAACCGCCTTGTTAATATTGTCGCGAATTAATAAACAAGCCCTAGCCGTACAGACTTTATTGCATGCTTGGTATGAAATGAGTTTTACGGCTGTTACTTTAGGATGGCACGCCATGCGTATTCGAGCTTTTTTCTTGCCCGTTATTATATTATCTCTAGCGTTTTTATTGACTGCCTGTGGTTTTCAGCTGCGTGGCAAGGCGCCGGTTTCTGGAACCGTGTCTTTGGCATCAACCGGTATGCCGCAATTGACCCAAATCGTCCGTTCGAATTGGCAGGCTCAAGGAATCCGCTTTGTTTCTGAAAAGGACAGTGATTATAGAGTGCGATTATTAAAAGAAACCAATAACCGTTATATTATGACAGGTTTTAATTCAAGCAGTTCGACACAGCAGTATCAGGTGGTAGAAACTCTGTATTTCTCTATTTTGGATAAAAAAGGCAAATACTTGGTTAAAAATGGCAACTTAACAGCCTCGGCCTTAGCGACACAAAATAATACGCAACAGTATAACCCTGACTTGATCGAAGGGTTGCGTAGTCAACTTGCGAATCAACTACTGTGGCGTTTGGGAGCGCTAAGTTCTTGAAACTCTCTGCCAACGAGTTTTATGCTAAATTAAAGCAAGGAAAACTTTCTTCAAACTGTTATTGGTTTCATGGCGATGAGATGTTGTTGGTGCAAGAAGCGGCCAACCTTGTGCGAGAGCAAGTGCGCGACCAAGGTGTCGCTTGTGAGCGTCGGGTTTTTTATGCGGATTTGCCCGGGTTTGACTGGCAGAGTTTCTTGTTGGCAGCATCGAGCGGTTCGTTGTTTTCTGAGCAGCGTATTTTAGAGTTACGTTTGTTAGAACAAAAGCCGACTGTGCAAATTCTAGGCTATATTCAGCAGTTTCTCTCACAAAATAGCCCTGATAATTTATTAATGATTAGTTCACAAAAATTAGAGAGCCGGCTACAAAAGCACAAGATATTTTTGGCTCTTAGTAAGCAATGTGTTGAAGTGCCTTTTTGGCCATTGCAAGGGCGTAATTTACAACAATGGCTCAGTCAGCGCGCGCGTACACTAAAGCTATCATTGACTACGGGTGCGCTTGATTATTTATATATGCAAACCGAAGGGAATTTATTGGCTGCAGCACAAGAGTTAGATAAGCTGGCTTTGCTTTATGAAGGCAAACCGCTTGATGAGGCGATGATTGCCGAGCATGTTGCGCAAGGAGCGCGCTTTCAGGTTTTCCAGTTGATGGATGACATTCTCGCACGTCAATCTGAAACGGTCTTACGTGCTCTAGCCGGTTTGGAATTGCAAGGTGAAAGTGAAGTTTTAGTGCTGTGGGGACTGCTGCGGGATATCCGCTTATTGCTAAAGGTGAAATCTGGCGCAAGTGAAGCTGAATTACGTCGTGACAATGTGTGGCCACGGCGCATGCGTCTATTGCAACAGGCGGCGCGGGGTTTATCGGTGAGTACACTTGAGCGTTTGATTTTAGAGTGTCAGAAAGTAGAACTTATGATTAAAGGCGTTAACCCAGGCGCTCCTTGGCAAGCATTAACAAGGGTCACTTGCGTGCTGATGGGACTAAAAGGAAGTGAATGGTATGAAAAACAATGAAAGTGTGCAAGAAATCGCTCTTTTCGGGGGTACGTTTGATCCGATTCATATTGGCCATTTGCGGATTGCTTATGAGCTTCATCAGACCGGGTTTTTTGATAAATTTTCCTTTATGCCCTGTTATCAGCCGGTGCATAAAGAGGCGGAGCGCGATGTGTCTGTTCAAGTGCGCCTTGCCATGTTAGAATCCGCCCTCGAAGATACGCCGTTTACGGTAGAGCGCGCTGAAATTGACCGCGAAGGGCCTTCTTATGCGGTAGATACCTTAGAAGGCTTGAAAAAAGCGCAGGTAAATCAGCGCTTTTATTTTGTAATGGGCTCCGATTCGTTATTAAGCTTTCATAAATGGCATCGTTTTCAGCGCTTACTTGAATTGACCCACCTCATTGTTGTAGGTCGGCCTGGCTTTGATATCGATGAAAAAAGTGCTGTGATGGAATATGTGAAAGGTCGGCAGGCCAGCTCTCTTGAGCAGCTTAAAGCCCAGGATGCTGGATTGGTTTATATGAGTCCATTGACCATGTTGGCTATATCATCGACGGATCTGCGTGAGCGCCTACAAAAAAATGAAAGTATTCGTTATTTGGTTCCAAGTGCTGTGGAAAAAATGATTCTACAATCGAATTGTTATAGAGAGAAGAAAACGTGAATGCAAAGACAGAAAAGTTAACTCAAGTGATTAATCATGCGCTTGAAGAAGCTAAAGCGAAAAATATCGTTGTTTTAGATGTAGCTGAAATGACCAGCATTACCGATCATATGATGGTCGCTTCTGGAACATCCAGTCGTCATTTAAAAGCTCTTGCGAATGCGGTCATTAGCGATGTTAAAGCACAAGGTTTTGAAGTTTTAGGCATTGAAGGTGAAGCGGGGGCTGAGTGGATATTGGTGGATATGGCCGATGTGATTTTGCATGTGATGCTGCCAGAGACCCGTGAGTTTTATAATCTTGAAAAATTCTGGTCAATGCCTGCGGCTTAGTTATACTTATTATTGAGCAGATTAAATTTATTATGAAAATTAATTTAATTGCGATTGGTAAAAAAATGCCTGCCTGGGTGAAAGCGGGTTTTGATGAATATGCACGGCGTTTACCGGTAGGCTGTGCTTTGCAGCTAGTTGAAATTGAAGCGGCAAAGCGAGGTAAACGATTTGATGTGAGTCGCGCCTTGCGCCAAGAAGGTGCTGCAATGATCGAGGCGATTCCTAAGGGAACCCTGGTTGTTGCATTGGATGTAAAAGGGAAAGCCTGGTGTACTGAGCAATTATCGGGCCAGTTGGAAAACTGGCAAGGTGGTGGTCGTGATGTTAGTTTATTGATTGGCGGGCCGGAAGGTCTTGCACCAGAATGCTTAGCAAAAGCAGAGTTGCGTTGGTCTTTATCCGCGCTGACCTTACCTCATCCACTCGTGCGTATTGTCGTTGCGGAGCAACTTTATCGAGCATGGACGGTACTGAATAATCACCCTTACCATCGTGCTTGATTGATGACGGAACAAAAGGTTCGTCTGTGCATAGGGAGTGCGCATGGGGGGCAGTGGCTAGAGGACAGTCATAAAGCTGAAGGCTATTTCAAACAACGCATTTTTCAGGCTTTGTTAATTGTTAGTAGCTTGTTATTACTACTTGCTGGACGCTTGGCTTATTTGCAGCTGATCGATCATTCGCGTTATTCGACATTATCACGTAATAACTACATTCGTGCAGTGCCTTTAGTGCCTAAACGCGGCTTAATTTATGACCGTAATGGTGTCTTACTTGCCGAAAATATTCCTGTATATAGTTTGGATATTATTCCAGAGCGTAATAAAAATATTAAACAAACGATTGCGCGCTTAGGCCAGCTATTACCGATCCGTAAAGAAGATATCAAAAGCTTTTACAACCAACGTCGTTTGCGTCATTCTTTCGATAGCATTCCTTTATTGGATGATCTAAGCCATGAGCAAATGGCGAAGTTTTCTGTAAATCAACATCGTTTTCCAGGGGTGCAGGTCACTGCCCGGCTTAAACGCCATTACACCTTAGGGCCTGAATTTGCGCCGGTACTCGGTTATGTCAGTCGCATTAGCGAACAGGACTTAAAAAAAGTCGATAAGGTCAATTATCGCGGGACTTATACGCTGGGGAAAACAGGAGTTGAAGCGCAATATGAGACATTGTTGCACGGCAAAGTCGGTTATGAAGAAGTCGAAGTGAATGTTCATGGTCGCCAGGTTCGTGTTGTTAAGCATATTGAGTCGATTCCTGGGAAAAACTTATATTTAACGATTGATGCGAAACTCCAGCAAGCGGCTTATAAAGCATTTAAAGGAAAAAAAGGAGCGATGGTGGCTCTTGACCCTAAAACAGGTGGTGTAATCGCCATGGTCAGTGTACCCAGTTATAACGCAAATTTATTTGCTGATGGCATTTCTCGCAAAGACTATCATGCGCTACAGCGCTCACCCGATCATCCTTTATTTAATCGCGCATTACGAGGTAAATACCCTCCAGCATCTACTGTAAAACCTTTTATGGCCTTACTCGGTTTAGAAAGTCAGGCGATTACCAAAAATACGATATTCCATGATCCTGGTTACTTTCAGTTAAAAGGCAGCACACGTAAGTTTCGTGATTGGAAAAAAGAAGGGCATGGTCGGGTTAATTTAAATAAAGCCGTGGCAGAATCGGTAGATACTTATTTTTATCAACTTGCCCATCAATTGGGCATTAATAAAATGCATGAGTTCATGTCTGCTTTTGGTTTTGGTAAAAAATCAGGAATAGATTTACCTGGAGAGGTCACGCCGGTTTACCCAAATAGTGCTTGGAAGCAACAGGCTCTAGGACAAGTGTGGTTTCCAGGGGAAACGGTGATCGCTGGGATTGGTCAAGGCTATGTGCAAGCGACGCCGATGCAGCTTGCGACATCGACTATGTTATTAGCCAATCGAGGGCAGTCCTATCGCCCTCATGTTCTAGGTGCTGTTGTTGATGCAAAGAAAAATACCAAGCCTGCGCTAGCATTATTGCCTAAGGTAAAATTAGATCAGGAGCGTCACTGGAATTATGTTGAGCGCGCGATGGAAAGTGTAGTGACAATGCCGACAGGAACTGCGCACTATTTGAGCCGAGGGCTTGAATATCGACTTGCCGGAAAAACTGGAACCGCGCAGGTATTTTCATTTGGTGAGGATCGTGAAGAGTCGCAAAAACTGATGGATAAAAAGAAAAACCTTAGGCACCATACTTGGTTTATTGCTTATGCGCCGATTAAAAATCCAGAAATCGTTGTTGTGGTTTTATTAGAGCATTCTAATGGTGCTGCAAAGATTGCCAGGAAAGTTATGGACTATTACCTGCTTGAGGAGCAAGCATGATTGCAAGGTTATACCGCTTTTTTTATGGCGATAACTCAGCAGGAATTAATTCAAAGCCATTGATGCAAAGAATACATTTGGATAGCACTTTATTGATTTTATTAATTCTACTGGCTGTCTGCGGTTGTGCTTTGTTATATAGTGCTAGTGGCCAGAGTGTGACGGCATTGAAACATCAAGGGATGCGTTTGACAGCAGCTTTTGCGGCAATGTTAATTCTTGCGCAAATTTCGCCACGTTATTATCAGCGCTCGGCAAGTTGGCTTTATTGCTTTGGCGTGGTCTTGCTTGCTGCGGTGTTATTATTCGGTCATGTTAGTAATGGTGCACAGCGTTGGTTAGATTTAGGTGTTTTTCAGTTTCAGCCGGCAGAATTTATGAAAATAGCCTTACCCGTTGCTTTGGCGGCTTTTTTAAGTGAGCGTGAGCCGCCACTGCCTTTGGGTTTTATTTTAATTGCTTTGGCGATTGTTGCTGTGCCTTTTTCTTTAATTATTAAACAACCTGATTTAGGTACAGCGTTATTAATTGGTGCCAGTGGCTTTTTTGTGATCTTTTTAGCAGGAATCAGTTGGCGTTGGCTGTTATTTATGCTGGGTAGTCTGGCTGTGTGTGCACCGATTATTTGGCAATTTTTACATGCTTATCAAAAAAAACGCATCTTAACGTTGTTAAACCCTGAAAGTGATCCATTGGGCAGTGGCTATCATATTATTCAATCGAAAATTGCGATTGGTTCAGGTGGATTTGCGGGTAAAGGCTTATTACAAGGGACGCAATCTAATTTAGAATTTTTACCTGAGCGGACGACGGACTTTATTTTTTCAGTGCTTGGCGAAGAAGCTGGTTTTATCGGTGCGATAGTCGTATTAACCTTATATTTTCTCATTATTGTTCGTGGTAGTTTTATTGCTTTAAATGCTGAAGATCAGTTTTCACGGCTACTTGCCGGAAGTTTGGTTTTAACCTTTTTTACTTATGTGTTTGTGAATATTGGTATGGTTTCTGGTTTATTACCTGTTGTTGGTGTGCCATTGCCGTTAATTAGTTATGGTGGCTCATCAATGGTGACCTTAATGGCAGGATTTGGTATTTTAATGTCTATTCAAACACATAAGAAAGCAGTAGTGTAACTGTGGATGGGGAATGATTAAGATGAAACGATGTTATTGGCTCGGGCTTTTTATATTTTTGAATTGCTTTTTAGCGATAAATTATGCCGCTTCAGGGGAGACTGCATTTATTAAACGGGCTGATGTTCAGGCATATATTAATAACCTAGTAAAGCAGCATGGCTTTAAAAAGCAACAGGTCGAAAACTGGTTTTCAGGTGTCAAGATTAATGATCGTGCATTAAAAATATTAAAGCGCCCAGCAGAAAAAGTATGGACATGGCAGCAGTACCGCGGTTGGTTAGTTTCTAATAAACGCGCTAAAGCCGGTGCTAAATTTTGGCAGAATAATAGCTATTGGTTAAAGCGAGCAGAGCAAATTTATGGGGTGCCCCCGCAAATTATTTTAGCCATTATTGGTGTTGAAAGTTCATATGGAAAAAATGTCGGTGGCTTTCCAACTTTTAACGTGCTGACAACCTTAGCTTTTGATTACAAAAGGCGCAGTAAGTTTTTAAGCGTGAATTAACACAATTTTTACTATTAATGCGTGATCAAAAAATGAACCCACTAAAAATACAGGGCTCTTATGCTGGTGCTTTAGGTTTACCACAATTTATGCCAAGCAGTTATCGGCATTATGCTGTGGATTTTTCTGGGGATGGGCATAAAAACTTATTTAATAATGATGCCGATGTCATTGGCAGTATTGCTAATTATTTTAAGAAGCATGGCTGGCAGGGTAATCGACCCATTGCAGTTAAAGCAAACGTCTCTGGTCGTAAATTCCAGCAAATCATTAAAATGGGTATTAAGCCAAAATATACTATTGCTCAATTGCGCAAATTCGGTATTTATCCACAAGATAAAGTGGACTCTAGCTTAAAAGCGGCACTCATTGAGCTTGATGGTAAAAATGGTTCTGAGTATTGGCTGGCTTTTCAGGATTTTTATGCCATTACCCGTTATAACCATAGCCAAAAATATGCGATGGCCGTGTATGACTTAAGTCAGGAAATTGTGCATTATCGTCGTTTAGCACTTAAAGAAAGCCAGAAGAAGCGTTCTTAAGCAGGTATTTTAAATTTAGGGCGTTTTAGTATTAAAGGTGGGTTGTGAAAAAATTAATAGAGTTTTGTTCAGCAGTTTTTTATGTATTGGTGCTGACGTATAGTCATGCTTGGGCGATGGCTCCGGTTGAGACGTTAACACCGACGGTATTGCCTAACGCTAAAAAAATGCCGTATCAACATCAAACGATGAAAAAAAACCAAAACAGAGCTAAATACTAGAACGCCTCATGCTCAGCCTAAAATTATGTCAAAATCTGAAAGTCCAGGCTTTACCCGCTATTTACAAGTCGCGGCGTTTAAGCAGTATGAAGATGCGATTAGTACGATAGAAAGCTTAAGGTCATTGACTGGAGAGTATAGAATTTATCTTAAACGTAAAAATGGGTTTAATATTATAAGAGTGGGGCCATTGATGAGCTTAAAGGCGACATTGCGATTACAGATTAAATTAAGTCGTAATGGCTATCGGGATACAATGATAGTGATGACTTAGTGATAAATGCTTTGGAGGGATACAGATGAGAAAAACATTATGGCTGTTTTGTATGGCAGGAAGCCTAGTTTTCGCAGGGCCAGGATTTGCAGCATCCGCAGCAAATACAGAAGCTAGCAAGGCAGAAAAAGCACCGGCGCAGAAACTAAACTATCCAAGCAAGATGTATTTATCTTTGCCAAGAAACATGGTGCCACCGATTAATGTTCAGGCTAAGTCTTGGATTTTGATGGACTACAATAGTGGTCAAGTGCTTGCTAGTGGCAATCCGGATGAACGTCTCTCTCCGGCAAGCTTAACCAAAGTGATGTCTTATTATGTTGTTGCCGAAGCGTTGCGCGATGGCAAAATTAAAACGACGGATAAAGTGAGGATTAGCCGCAAAGCTTGGAAGACAGGTGGTTCGCGGATGTTTGTGAAAGCGGGTGATAGCGTCAGCGTCAAAGATTTATTACAAGGCATGGTTGTGCAATCGGGTAATGATGCCACGGTGGCCCTTGCTGAATATGTGGCAGGCAGTGAAGATGCTTTTGTCGTTTTGATGAACCGTGTTGCTAAACGTTTGGGTATGCTACAAACGAATTTTACTAATACGACAGGATTGCCCCATATAGAAGGTAAAACAACCGCGCGAGATCTAGGAATTTTAGTTCGGGATTTAATTGAAAATTATCCTAAAGAATATCAGCTATATTCGCAAAAATGGTTTTCTTGGTCGGGAATTAAGCAACCTAACCGTAATCGTTTACTTTGGCATTTTGAGGGGGCTGATGGAGTTAAAACCGGTTATACCAAAGATGCTGGCTATTGCTTAATTTCTTCGGCCAAGCGCGACGGTATGCGTTTAATCGCTGTGGTGATGGGCAGTAAAAATGAACGCGCGCGTGTGAATGAAAGCCAAAAATTACTCACTTATGGTTTTCGCTTTTTTGAAGACCGCTTGCTCTATAAAAAAGATCAAGTGATTGCCACACCTAAAGTATGGCTAAGTGCCACAGAACAAGTGAAATTAGGCTTAAAAGAAAACCTTTATCTCACCGTTCCTTATGGCGAAGCAAAAGACTTAAAAGCCTCTTTGAAAATTGCCAATTATCTAAAAGCACCTGTGATCGAAGGGCAGAGTTATGGTCGTTTAGTAATCAGTTTTAAAGGAAAAACAATTTTAGAACGGCCACTCGTCGCCTTAGATAATGCGAAAGAAGGCGGTATGTGGACGAAAATTTCAGGGCAGGTCAGCCTGTTTTTCCATCAATTATTTGGATAAGAGGTCAATCATGCAGGCTTATTATAATAATCAGTTTATGTTGCTCGATGAGGTTAAAGTCTCGCCGCTGGATCGCGGCTTTTTATTTGGCGATGGCGTTTATGAAGTGATTCCCGTTTATAACAGGCGTTTGTTTAAAGGTGAAGAGCACTTAATTCGTTTAGAAAATAGCCTGGATCAAACTCGCATCGAAAACCCACTGTCCAGAGCCGAATGGCTAGAGATACTCAATCAGCTCATTGAAAGCAATAGCGAACGCTTGGGCGATGATCAGGCGGTTTATTTACAAGTTACTCGGGGCTATGCGCCGGTGCGTAATCATGCCTTTCCAGACCAGAGTGAATCGACGGTGTTTGCCTATAGCATGCCGTTAACCCCTCCCGATTACGGCGATGCGAACTATCCAGGAGCGAATGTCGTGACTTGCGAGGATGAGCGGTGGCAGCGCTGTGATATTAAGTCAGTCAATTTGCTAGCCAATGCGATGGCCAATCAATATGCCCGGGATAATAATGCGGCTGAGGCTATTTTGCTACGAGGGGGTAATGTTGTTGAGGCGACTTCATCGAATGTCTTTATCGTTAAGAATAAGGTGATCTTAACACCACCGAAAGATAATATCCTAGGCGGCATTACTCGTCAATGTGTGTTAGATCTCGCTAAAAAATCAGGGTTTAAAATTTCAAGAAACTGTGATTAGTGTGGACGATTTGCTCAGCGCCGATGAAGTTTGGTTGACGAGCTCAACAAAAGAGGTTCAACCCATCGTTCAGGTAAATCAACAGCTTATTGCAGATGGCAAGCCTGGTCCGCTATGGCGACAGATGATTAGCTATTATCAGCAGGAGAAAGCTCTGGCATAATAAAGCCCTCTAAAGCGTGAGGGCAGTGATGAATACGCCGTTGAATATACGCTGGCTGGGGCAGGTTGCCTATGAGGAAAGCTGGCAGAAGATGAAAGAGTTTACCCATAACCGCACGGATGCGTGCTTAGATGAGCTATGGGTGGTTGAACATCCGCGCGTGTTTACTCAAGGCCAAGCCGGTAAGAGCGAACATGTTTTAAATCCAGGTGATATCCCGATTGTTCAGACGGACCGAGGTGGTCAGGTGACCTATCATGGCCCAGGTCAGCTTGTTATCTACTGTTTATTGAATATCAGCCGCCTAAAAATAGGGGTACGCGGTTTAGTTTGCCTGATCGAGTCTTCGGTGCAAAACATTCTCAAATCATGGGGAATCGACAGTCATTTGCGTGACAAGGCTCCTGGCGTTTATGTTGAGGGCGCAAAGATTTCAGCGCTGGGTTTGCGGTTTCGCCGTGGTTGTTGCTATCATGGCCTCAGTTTGAACGTGAGTATGGACTTAGAGCCCTTTGATCGCATCAACCCATGTGGTTATGAAGGTTTACAAGTCACACAAGTCAGTCATCTGGGTGGACCAGATTCTATTGATATTGCTGCCAATGCTTTGATTGAACAATTATCATCACGCTTAGGCTATACAGCGACTGAGCATAAAGTTGGATGGGATAAATGAGTGAAGTAAAAACAAAAAAAGACCCGTATCGTAAGCAACGTGGCGAGGAAAAACTTGCCCGTATTCCAGTGAAAATTGAGCCGACCACAGAGCGCTTACCCAAACCTGATTGGATACGCGTTAAACTCCCATCAAATAACAAAGTCGCCGAGTTAAAACAACGCCTGCGTGATCGTAAATTGCACAGTGTCTGTGAAGAAGCCGCTTGCCCTAATTTGCCCGAATGCTTTGGCCATGGCACCGCGACCTTTATGATTATGGGTGATAAATGTACCCGTCGTTGCAGTTTTTGTGATGTGGCCCACGGTCGTCCGGATGCACTCGATGCCTCTGAGCCTAAGCACTTAGCAGAATCAGTTAAAGAGATGCAGTTAAAATATGTCGTCATCACTTCAGTCGATCGTGATGATTTGCGTGATGGCGGTTCAAATCATTTTGCCGAGTGTGTGCGTGAAGTGCGTACATTGTGCCCGAATACCCGTGTTGAGATTCTAGTCCCAGATTTTCGTGGTCGCATGGACGTAGCAATTGATGTATTAACCACAGAAGCGCCCGATGTCTTTAATCATAACTTGGAAACCGCGCCGCGTTTATATCGCCAAGCACGCCCAGGTTCTGATTATCAATGGTCGCTAGACTTGCTTAAAAAATACAAGGCACGTAACCCAAATGTCGCAACGAAATCAGGCATTATGGTCGGCCTTGGTGAGACCAAAGAAGAAGTCCTGCAGGTGATTCAAGATTTACGTGATCATGACGTAGAAATGCTAACTGTTGGCCAGTATTTACAACCCTCACGTTTTCATATGCCAGTTTCTCGTTATGTTACCCCAAGCGAGTTTGCTGAATATAAGGAATTTGCTGAAAGCATCGGCTTTACCAATGCGGCTAGTGGCCCGATGGTGCGTTCTTCCTACCATGCGGATTTGCAGGCGCAGGGTGAGGTGGTTGAGTAATTAGCTTTTGAGGGGCTTTTTATCGAGCCTCTCAGAAGGTTAATAAATGGAGAAGGGGTTGACTTCAGATGATGAGACTCTCGGCCCACATTGGTTTAGCTTATCAGCATCATGTATGCTTGTATTTGTAATAGCATTCTTTAGATCTTTATGATTTAGCCAGTCTGAATTCCACAGCTCTATTTTATTGTCGTTATTAATTCTTTTACAAAGTTTTTCTTTTAAGCCTAAATCTTCATTTAGGTGATACGTGATTCTTTGTACCCATATTTCTAAATAGCTGGTATTTAGTGATGAGCTAGTGAGTTTTTTATATATTTTTTTGCTATTTCTTTTTGTTTGCTTATGTTATTAAAGTCATTTAGGAGGTGGCTTAAAATAGCTGTACCTACTGGGTAGTTTGATGGACATCTAGAGATAATATCAGTAATAATACTTATTGTTAAAATGGGATCATTATATAGTGCATTGTTTTCTTCAATCTGTGTAAGGATATTACTTAATAAGGCCTTTACCTTACCTGAACTGGGAAAGTCATTACTAAACATTTTTATAAATAATAGTTGGTTATCTAGGTCTCCTTCTAATGGCTTACAATGATTATATCGAATATAATTTAATTTATCACTTTTAATCGAGCTGCATATAATATCGCTAGACTGTATTGTTTTAGTAGGGTTGAGCTGGAATCCGAAATCTGCAATAGCTTGTGTCAATATATTAGAAATTTTTTGCAAGCTCTTCTCTGTCATTTGAAAAAATTCGATAGTCATCTCTGTACCTGATTATTTTATACTTACCAATTCCACTATCATCTAATTTATTGGATAGTATTCTATCAAGGCAACCAAGAACTATCTCAGCGATAAAGTCCATCAGGACTGAGCCTTGAGGAATTCCATTAGTTTGATCAAAGTTTAATTGTCTTATTTTTTTATCAATTTTATTACCAAGAAGCTTCTTACAGCTTCTGTGTTTTTTTGCAAACTCCTTACCGTGCAATGCCCAAGCAATTGAATGTGTGTATATAGATGGGTAGCAGTTTGCAATGTCAGTATGAAGAATAAATTGAAAATCTAGTGATGATCGAATTGACTCTTTTTCAACATGCTCTAGCCAAAATGCAATACGTGAGCCAATACCATATGGCTCAAATATTTCAACTTGAGGTAAACTCATACAAGTAATTTTTGGGTTGCTTTTAAAGTCGTCGAATTTTGACTGTATGAGTGACCAGTTGGTTTCTTTCGTAATCTCTCTGACTAAGTCAATATAAAGTAATGGATGGATTAAGCAAAGGGAGCGCCAAGTATATTTTCCATCTTTATTAATTAGTATATTGTGATTGGTATTTACATGGCGGGGCTTGATTTCGGAAGCGTAACAGTCTGCTAGATTGTTAATGCTTTTAGAGGAAAGCATATCATTAATTTTATTTAGAGCAATAGAAAAAGTCAAAGTAAGGTGGGAGTTCTATTTTGGAATAGCTTTTAGACTTTAAGAAAAACTCTCTAGCTTGATTGCAGTCTAATTCAATTATTTCTTGCATTTCATTATCACCCCAACTCAAACGTTGTGATTCCAAATACTTTATTTAAATTAATATCAGGCTGGCCATTTTTATACATACGATTGGTAGCAAAGACTTGTTTCATTTTATATTTATCAACGAGTTTTTTGGCAGCGTCATTGGGTAAGGGAATATCTAAATAAATAGGGAAACTTTCAGCTTGTGAGCAGGCGGCTAAAAATAAAGCTTCGGCTTGATCAAAATCATCTGCAAATAGTGGACCTATTTTATATCCTTGATAACAAGGCCGCATGACGATATAGCCTTGTAGTTGATTATTATCCATATAAGCATAGGAAAATGCACCGGCTTGATTGATCCAAAATTTTAAAAACTGTTCTCGATACGCAGGGAAGCATTCTCGATCGTAATCAAGTAATTGTTGTAATGGAACTTTAGCAATATTTATAATATTTGAATTTTCTGGAATTTCTTGTTTAATCGGCTCTAAAAGTTCAAATCGAGCATTACAGTAAACATTTTTGTAGCCAATTTTTTCGTAAGTTGATATTTTTTCTAACACGCCATCAAGGCCAACAAGTCGATCACCAACATAATCTAAGCGCGCCTTGGTAAGGGGAAAGCCATAATTTTTACCGCGAAACTCTTCTTTTACTATGTATAAACCACAAAAAGCAAAATGAGAGTCGTAAATCACCGCACTACCGACAGCGATGATTTCACCATCGAGCTCACCTTTGAAAAAACCATGTGAATCGGATAGGTAAAAACATTTTGCATCATTAAGACCTGGATTCCAACCTTCTTTTCTTGCCCAATCAATAGCAATTTGCACTTCAGCTTCGGTCATGGTTGAGATTACGTAATTATCCATGTATTTCTCCTGGTTTAATATATTAATTTAATTAGAAGGATGGTTGTTGTACCAGTGATGGGCTATTTCTTCTCTTGTACAAAGCCAAATGTTTTTATGGCGTAAGATATAATCTATGAATTTTTTAATAATTTCACTGCGACCGGGTCGGCCAGATAACCTTGGGTGTAAGCCAACACTCATCATTTTGGGTGATGTTTTACCTTCTTGATATAAACAATCAAAGGTATTTTTAAGGTGGTTCAGAAAGTCTTCTCCTGAGTTCCAGCCAGGTTGCATGGCATAACGGCCATCATTGCAATCGAGTGTATAGGGAATGATTAAATGTGATGTATTATTGCCCTTGTTTTTTAGCCAATAGGGCAAATCATCGCTATAGCTTTCAGAGTCATATTTTAAACCATGCTCTATAATTAATTCACGAGTAAATGGGCTGCGACGACCAGTATACCAGCCAGAAACGGCTTTATTGGTTTTCTCTTTGATAATAGTCAGTGTTTTTTGAAAATGAATTTTTTCCTCAGCTTTAGTAAAATTTTGGTAGCTAATCCAACGATAGCCATGGCCGGCGATTTCATGAGAGCTGTTTTTTAAGTAGTCACAAAGAAGTGGGTTAAGCTCAAGGGCTAAGCCTGTAGCAAAAAAAGTGATTGGAATATTTTTATCATCAAATAGTTTTAATAACCGCCAAATGCCACAGCGTGAGCCATATTCAAACATAGACTCACTGGACAAATGACGTTGATTAGAAAGAGGAGTTATTCCTGGTAAATCGGTGAGGTAACTTTCTGACTGAGCATCGCCGTGAATAACATTGCTTTCAGCCCCTTCTTCATAGTTTACAACAAAATTAATGGCAATTTGTGCCTGGTCAGGCCATTTTGGCTGAATGGGCTTTGAGCCGTAACCGACAAGATCTCGAGTTGTCATTGTAAAATATAGCCCTTTGGCAGTGATCTTAATCATACCCTAGCACTGTTTTAAATTATCAGGCAACTGCTGAGGCTTAAAAGGGCAATATTAGCGTTTGAGTGTATGAAATAGCTTGTGGATATGATAGAAGCACTGAAATAAGAAGAGTCGTGATCGGACTTGTGTGTTATCGAAAACATCACCGGATAGGATGGAAATAATGGCTTCTTCAACACGAAATGTATTTTTAGAGTTCATAAATAAATGTTGGAAGCTTGGGGAGAGCATGTGATAAATCATCCAGGCAAAGCCTTTGATGCCGCGTTGGACAAATTTACTATAGCTTTTTAACGCCTGTTCTTGTTGCTTTGGAGATTTTAAGCAAATATCGATAGTTTCGGCGGCTTTAAATGCAGATCGCAATGCGATATGCACGCCGCTGGAAAATACCGGGTCAACAAAGCCAAAGGCATCTCCGACGGCTAAGTAGTTTTTGCCATAGATTTTACTGGACAAATAAGAGTAATTTCCTGTGGCTTGAGCTTGATTGATTAGTGTTGCAGTGTTTAGGTGTGTCGTGAGTTTAGGGCATAATTTAATGGTATCACGTAAAAATTGATCTAAGTTACCTCGACGAGTTTTCAAATACTCAGGGCTACAAACAGCACCGACGCTGACAGTGCCATCGCTAAAAGGGATGAGCCAGCACCAACCATGCTTAAACCAATAAACGCCGATATTTCCCGAGGATAATTCAGGAAATTCTGTAGCGCTTGAAAAGTGAGCAAAGATAGCGGCGCTGCGATGTTTTGGATTGGCTTGCTTAATTTTATATTTACTGGCCATAAAAGTATCGCGACCACTGGCATCAATAATAAAGCGACTTTGATAGATTTTTTCTTTTGTTATAACTGTATTATCTTTACTTTTTATTTTATGAAGGACTGTGATCGTGGGCTTTTCAGCGTTGAGCTCACAGTGAGTGACTTGCGTGTTTTCAAAACAGCTAACACCGTGTTTTTTGCAAGCATGGAATAAAGTGGCATCAAAGCTCGCCCGTTTAACTTGAAAAGCATGAGGGGTGTCTTTAGTGAGCGAGTTTTTAAATAAATAGGATTTATGCTGATCATGCGTTTCTGAAAAAAAACTGGCCCCTAGCTTGCGTTGGCCGATACTTTCAATTTGATCATAAACGCCTAACTTTTTGAGCAAGGGCATGGACATGGGAAGTAGCGATTCACCAATATGAAAACGCGGGTGCTCTGTTTTTTCAAATAAGGCAACATCCCAGCCTTGCTGCGCGAGTAATGAAGCTGTTGTTGTACCTGCTGGCCCTCCGCCGATAACGATGACATCATAGTTGGTGTTAGCATTGGTATCAGAGTTTGTCATGGTTTTATAGCGACTAAATTAAGGAGTTTAGGCTCTTTTAGTGGCTTTTTATAGCCAAATAACTTATGAATTAAGCCATAGTCTGAACGCGCCCACCAGAGGTCGGGGGTTGAGGTGTGGTTTTGATCAAGCTTAAAGCCGGCTTTTTTGATCATATGGATATATTCAGCAGCATCACGTTGAACATGCATGGGGTGGCGAAAAAATAACCGAATGCTCCAAGAGTGGATATAGCTACGCGTAGACTCAGCGAATAGGAGTAATCCGCCTGGCTTTAAGAGGCGATAGAACTCATTTAGCGCTTGTTCTTGCTCCACAATATGGTGAAATGCCTGGTGACAAAAGATAAGGTCAACAGAGTGATCTGCCAGATTGATTTTAGCGGCATGATTATGAAGAATCTCAGTCGTACAGGCACATGTTTTGGCAGCATGGCGTGCTTGTGGGCCCATATCGGTGGTTTCTATATCTAAGCCGATGATTTTTTTAGGGTGGAAGCGACGTTGTAACAGCCTGAAACTTAAGCCATGGCCACAGCCGATATCTAATATTGTGTGATAGCGAGGCTGTTTTTCTGGGATTAAACCTTCTAATTGTTTAATTGCAGCACGTAATACTTGGTCTCGCCAGGTTCTTGTCTTTAAAAACCACACACCGATCTTGGTATCGGCGACATAAGAATAATCTTGTTCGCTAGCCGAGTTCATATTATTTCGTTTTATTTTTTTCAACGAAGGCGGCGAGCGTGGCAAGAGAAGTAAATGCTTGATCATTGCTCTTATCATCTGAGCGTAAGCCACAGCTGTATTTTTTTTCTAAAACAGTGGCAAGTTCTAAACCATCGATAGAATCTAGGGCAAGGCCATCGTCACTGAAAAGAGGCTCTTCTGGGGAAATTTGCTCTGCGGCCATGTCTAGGTGCAAGACTTCAACCATGAGTTGAGCAATTTCTAATTGAAAAGGGGTCTGTTCCACGTGTTTACCTTTTTATATTTAATAACCAGGGACAATAAGGCACAGAAGTAAATATGACTTCTGTGCGAATTATTAATTATATGATTAATGGGCAGCTAAGTTAACTTGAGCGATGATTTTCTTCTCAAGGTTGCTGATCCACCAGTTATAGTGGCGGCGAATAGTGCTGTTTTTAGCGTCGTATTCGAAGCCCGCACTGTTGGCACGGGTAATGCTGAAGGATTGAGTGCTATATTTGATATTGACTACAGCAAGGTGTTTGCCTTGAGCATAGGTTGCTTTAATCAGTCCTGGTTTGACTTCTGTCATCTTCCAGCCGATCTGCCCACCAGCCGTTAAGATTGCTTTTTTCATTTGAGGGGAGGTGATACTGTTGGGGACAGGGTGATTGTTGACATTATACAGTGTAGTTGAACATCCTGCGACAACAGCGACTAAAGTTGCGATTAAGAGTAACTTGAGTTTTTTCATGCTTTTTATCCTATTTTATAAAAACTTATATTTTTGACTTGGTGCCCCTCACATGAGCGCCTTATTCGCCAAAAATTAGTTATGATTAAATTTTTGATCATTATAACTAAAATCCGGCAGCTTGACTCGGAAGAATAGCGAGCTTTGCTTAAATTAAGCTTAATAGCGGGTGTTACACTGTTCATGCGTTAACTTGCCAAAAGCGTATATAATGGGCGTGTGTTGATGTATCAAATCCTTTTGTTCATTTAATGTTAGGGCAGTGTAAATCAAAAGTTGCTGTTTTTTCAAGTATTATGAGCATTTAGAATGCGCTAGGGCTTGAGGTTGTTTTTTATCACTTTTGGGGAGTGAATGATTGTATTTTTAATGCTATTAATTAAGCCATGAGCGCGCTCAGGAAATCGGTAGCTGCGGTAATAATACTCAAGAATGAAAAAAAGCCCAGTAATAATATAGTTAATAATCGCAGTGTAAAGTAGCCAAATAAAATTACTGGTATAGACACTGAGTAAAATACAAATCATGCCTTGAGCGGTTAGAAACACGCCCCAAGCAAGCGTCATCTGCCGGCAGTAAGCTTGAACCTGGGAAGGCAAAGGCGAGCGTTCAAGCTTAGCGTATTGGGCAATCAAAGGGGATTCTTTCTTTAAGCTTGCTAAAAAAATAGCAGCGATGGCAAAGTTAATAAAAGCAGGAGTGAGCTTTAAAGTGATGGCGTGAGCATAAAAAAAGGCAAAACACAGAGCAATCAACAGCGCAAATAATATAATCAAGTTAAGGTAATTTTTTTTGAGGAGTTGTTTATAGCTATGAAAAAGTAAAAAACTGATTAAGAAAAGTACTGTAATTGAACTGATGCCTGATTTAATTGCTAAGAAAATAATCAGTGGATAAGCGATAACAAGGAAGATTCTAAGGTATAGCATTTAGCGCTCAGAGATTTTTGAGAGTTTATAACTACCCACTAAAAAGCAAACAACAGCAAATAACAATGAGTTGCCAATGAGCAGCAGGCTGGGGAAGTTATGATTTAAGGATTGCCAAAGGAGTTGTTGTGCCCAATAGAGTGGGGAGTAGTGACTGATGAGCTGTAAGTTCTCTGGCATCAGATAAGTTGGCACCATAATGCCACCGATGGCGGCGGCGACAATGACAAATAAACTACCGATGCTTGAGACTTGTTCATAACTTCTTAGCCAGCTGCCTAAAAGAATGGCAGTGCAGGCGGCGGTGATAGAGATAACCAAGCCGCTGGTTAAGCTGAGTAATAGGGCTAGGCTTGTTAACTCTAATGCCGGCAAGTGTAACAACGGAAAGATAAAATAAGCGATAACAAACATTAATAGTAGCTGGCAGAGATTAATCACGAGGTAACTCAACATTTTGCCCAGTAAAAAGCCAGCTTTATGTGCTGGAGCGATAAAGATGCGATCTAATACGCCGCAATCACGTTCTCGTAGTAAGGTGCCTGCCGCAGGGATAATAATAAAAAACATGCCAAAAACGGCCCAAGCGCTGACATTGTGGATAATCGTTGAGTTATTATCTTGATGTGCGTTTGGATGATTAAAATGGATGAAACCAGTGAGGTTTGCAGGTGGCTTGATTGGAGTGCCTAAGACCTCGCTCATGACACTCTGTGCGGTTTGAAGTTGAAGTTCGGTTAATGCCTTATTGATTTGCTCATGCAGTGACTCTATGAATACATGCGGTGCTGTGGGGCTGGTGGTGATTGTGATAATGGGTGTGGCTTTTTTGGGCACTTGATTGACCGATGCTCTGTTGTTTAATGATTTGGCTAAATTTCTCACTGGCATCGGCGGAGATCTCAATTAAAACTCGATTTGCATGAGAAGCAACCTGTTTTTTGGCACGCTGAATTAATCTTGTTTCTTTGGGGTTTAGTGTTTTTATATCAATGCTCGGCTGTTTTTTTATTGTTGTAATAAATTGTTTGCTGAGTTTTCCTGAATCTTGGTTGATGAGGTAAAGCGTTAAAGACGGGCCGTTTTGCTCGAGAGTATGAAATTGAATGATAGAGATGACCAGCAAAAAAATGGCTGGCATAGCAAATAAGGTGAGCATGCCGAGTCGGTCTCGCCAGAGTAATTTAAGTTCTTTTTTGAAAATGGGTAAAAATTAACATGATTGCTGTTTTCCGGTGAGTTCTAAGAAGGCATCGCCTAAATTATCAGCGTGGCTTTGTTTGATTACTTCTTGGCAGCTACCGTGTGCCAAGACTTTACCCGTATCGAGTATGGCGATAGGGTTGCATAGTTTGGCAACTTCTTCTAGATAGTGACTGGTATAAATGAGAGTTGTGCCTTGTTGGTGCAAGGAAAGTAATGCGTCGAAAATAATGTTACGTGAATAAGGGTCAATATGAGCGGTCGGCTCATCGAGTAGGAGTAACTGTGGTTGATGGACGATGCCTGCTGCAATATTGGCGCGACGTTGAATACCTCCTGAGCATTTGGATAGGGAAAGGTCAGTATATTTTTCAAGTTTAGTAAATTGAATGACTTGATTGACTTGGCTCGTTAGCGTCTTACCCGTTAAACCATACAGGCTTGCGAAGTATTGGATATTTTCTTTGACGGTTAAATGTGGATACAGGGCAATATGTTGCGGGACAAAGCCGATGACTTTTTTTTGTTGGGTTGCAGGGCATTGATTGATACGAATTTGGCCTTTAGAGGGTTTTAATAAACCTGCAAGCATGGAAAATAGCGTGGTTTTACCGCTGCCATTGGGGCCGAGCAAACCAAAAAAATCACCTTGTGCTATGGTTAAATTTAAAGTGTCTATAGCCGGAGCTGCTTGCCCTTTATAGTGCTTACTGACATTAATAAACTCAATCATTATAGCGCTCTTCTTTTGCTTGTTTTAGTAAGTTATTATTTAAAATGGTCATGGGTGGGCCAAAAATTACCTGATAAAGTCCAGGAAGGTTAAATTTTTTTTGTAAAAGTTTAGTCGCGACAATGCGGATGATTCTCATCACATCTTTACTGGGGTGAAAATAGCTCGGGCGAGCGTCTTCTTTATAAATCGTTGAAATTGGCACGCCCAAGCAAGAGTAGCCTTGCCAGAGGCTATTGATTAATAACCGGCTTTCATCACTAAAACCATCACTTAAGGAGCACTGTTCTGAGGTTTTGGGCAGGCTTTTGATCGGATAAAGTCGATAGCCGCATTGGGTGTCTTTTAAGCGTGACCCTGCTGCCCATGAAATCCAAAAATCAGCAATGCAGTTGGCCATGTGGCGTAATTTCGGTGCATGAGCGGTTTTATTTTGGCGGACGCCGATAAGCAATGATTCAGGGTAATGGGTTGCTGCATTAATAAAATCAGGGAGAAATTGAGGGAGGTGCTGACCATCAGCATCGAGAGTGAGTACTGCATCGGCTTGTTGTTCTTTTGCTAGGGCAAAGGCCTTCAATAGGCTTGCGCCTTTACCTAAGCGTGTTGGATTTTGAATACATTGCACTGGATATTGATTGATTATTGCTTGAGTGCGATCGGTTGAGCCATCGCTAATAACAATAATATTTTGGATATATTCGAGTGTACCTTCAATGACGGCCTGTAGCGTTTTTTCTTCATTGAGTGCTGGGATGATCGCAATAATTTCCATAGGATTAACTTGTAAGCAAGGCACCGTTGATGCCAATGGTTTGGCCTGAAATGTAGCTAGCTTCCTCAGAACATAAAAAACCAACGAGGGCGGCGACCTCTTCGGGTTGCCCGGCGCGTTTCATGGGAACTAGGCGTTTGATTTCCTCTTTAGGAAATGCATTTTCTATCATTTGGCTGTCGATGATGCCAGGGGAGACCGCATTGACGGTAATGCCCCGTGAGGCGACTTCCAAAGCGAGAGAACGCGTTGCGCCCTCTAAGCCAGCTTTAGCCGCAGAATAGTTAACTTGGCCACGATTACCCGCAGATGCGGCTGATGAAATATTAATAACACGGCCCCAGCGCGTGCGCATCATTGGCATGATGATTTCTCGAGTAACATGGTAAAAGCCATTTAAATGGGTATTAATCACGTGCTGCCATTGGTCTTTATTCATACCGGCAAACGGAGTGTCTTGATGGGTGCCGGCATTATTGATCAGCACTTGAATCGCGCTGTTTTCTTCTTGGTAAGGTTTTAGTGCGGTTTGCACTTGTTTGCCATCATTTAAGTCGAAGTTTAGCATATGGGCACTGCCACCTTGATCAATGATTGCTTTAACTAGCTGATTGCCTTTGGCAATATTTTTATGGCTATGGACGAGTACTTCAAAATCTTTGGCTAAACGCTGAGTAATTGCTGTGCCGAGTACACCACTCGCTCCGGTAATTAATGCACGTTTTTTCATGGTATTTTATTATCCTTGTTGTATCATAATTTCACCTGTTAAACAGGGTTGGTTAGCCGCTTTAATAGAGAAGGTGTAGCAAAAAGTAGAGTTTAAAATAATTTGTTGTTCAACCTGAATGGTTAACGTTGATGAATTGCTATCAAGATAACGCTGATAAGCGGTTAAGTTTTTGGCCTGGACGAGAACACCGGATTGGGGTTTATTGGGGGGGGGTATTTGTAATGGTTAAGCCGATATGCAGTGCGGCGGCTTGGGCTGCATACTCTATTCCAGTATAAATGCTTAAATGACCGTGGTCATTATGTAAAGGGTGAGGCGAGTTTAAGTGGGTATTGCTATAGGCACTTAGCCTAGTATTATCATGTAGTTTGGCACTTTCAAGTAAGAGCATAGGGCTGGTATGCGGTAAATAATCAGCAATTTGGCCAGTTGCTATTAACATGGCTTTACCTCAATATTCAGTGCCGTCTCGGCCGATAGCTGTAATTGAATTGTGTGTTCGCGCTCGCAGGCGATGGCTTCGAGCAAAGGGAGTAGTTTTGCTGCAGGATTTTCTAAATACAGTGTATTTAATCTGCTGTCTTTGCTTTGCCAGTTGTCTTGTTGGTTAATAGCCTGCTGATCTATGACTTGAATATTAAGCGTTGTGAGTGTGTTAGTTGTTTTTATTGGAGTTGCATGCCAAGCAATGGCAGCGCTGTCTTGAATATTAATAAATGGATTATCTGGAAAATGGGTATTAATATCATAGCAGCAAGCGATTGTATTTTTATTTTCTATATGTGTTTGTAATACGGTTTCTAAGAGCGCACAAGCGGCGCTATACTCACAGGCCGATAGGCTGATTGTTTGACTATGATTATTGGTTTGAATGCTCCAGACGCCAGCGGCCGTATTCAGTAATGAATGGCTGAATTTTAATGGTGAGACATAGGGCGGAGATTCTAGTAGTGAGTTGCAGATATGATCTAATGTTGCGCTATCACCAATACTGGAGGCGAAGATTCCAACCGGCTGTTTGGCTTGTGTCGTGTTAATATCAATCGCTTGTGATAGTGCTGCGAGTGCTAAGCGACAAATATAAGGAACGCGCTGTAAAGCACGTTTGTTGACGCCTTCAACCTGCAAAGCTGGCTCGCATTGCTTAAGTGCTACTCGCTGATCTTGAGTTTGGCAGAAGTTTTTAAATGCTGACCAATGATGCAGGCCAGGAAGAATTAAGCCTATTTTTTCAATATAAATTTTCATGTTAGCGCACCCGGCTTAATATCAGACTGGAGTTATTGCCCCCAAAGCCTATGGAGTGTACCAGGGCATGATTAAGGCTGGCTTGGGTATTTTCCTTGATGACGTTACCTTGTATTGCTTTGTCTTGTTCTTGTAAATTCAATGTGCCCCACAAGGTTTGTTGCTCTAGCGCTAAGGCGGTAAAGATAGTCTCGATTGCACCGGCAGCCCCCAGGGTGTGACCGGTCCAGCCTTTGGTTGAACTATAAGGTGTTTTGTTGCCAAAAAGTTGGCAGATTGCCTGATCTTCTGCTTTGTCGTTGACAAGGCTGGCGGTGCCGTGACTGTTGATATAGCCGATATCTTGAGTTTGCAGCTTCGCTTGTTTGAGCGCCTGTTGCATGGAATAAACTGCACCGATTGCATCGGCTGAGGGGGTGGAAATATGATGAGCGTCGCTGCTTTCACCGCTGCTGGCAAGAATGATGTCTCCAGTCGCTATGCTCGCCTTTTCGAGTAAAATAAACCCAGCGCCTTCACCGATATTAAGGCCATTGCGGTGTTGATCACAGGGGCGGCAGGGTTCAGGGCTGAGTAATTCTAATGAGTTAAAGCCTTGTAATGTGGTTAAGCATAGGCTTTCAACGCCACCAACGACAGCCGCATCGACGATGCCCGCTCGTATTAAGCGCGCTGCCTGGTTAAAAACACTGAGGCTAGAGGTGCACGCATTGCCTATGGTGTAATGAAGTCCGGTGAGTCCTAAGTAGCGGCTGATAAATTCACTGGTTGCACCATTATAAGAGGTTCGTCGATAATTAAAATCTTGAGGCCACAGACCGTTATGTGATGCGCGATAGGCTTTTTCAACCTCTTCGAGGCCAGAGCTAGTCGTGCCGATGAGCGTGGCAATACGAGATGTGCCATAACGAGATTTTGCCTGATTTACTGCACCGATAAAGCCATCGGTCTCTAGGGCAAGTTGGACAATTTGTTGATTGCGGCACTGATACTCTTTAAGAGCTTCTGGGGCAAAAGCGTATTCTAAGCCTGTCACTTTGCCGATATAACTATTGATAGTCGCTTCTGGATAGTCGCAAGGAGTGAGTCCTGATTGTTGTTGCTGTAATGCGCCAAGCTGAGCTTGTTTACCAAGACCGAGTGCTGAAACGATGCTGTAATGTTGAAGCTTTATGGTTGGCATAGGTTAGTTCTGACCCTGTGTTGGTATTGGAGCATGAGTAAATCGCATGCTCCATTTTGCACCACTGTTTTGGCTAAGAGCAAAGGTTTTTAATTGGCTGCTGTTACCGGTAATTTTAATTTGTGTAATTGTTGTTTGCTCAATTTTTTTGGGAATGAGTATAAGCGACCAATGCTGGTTTGTACCAATTAGATTAATAAGGTAGTGATTGCTTAGTGATTGGCTGCTATTACTCGTTAAGCTTCTAAGGGAGGTGACGAGTTGTTCGAGTAAGGGATAGTCTTTAATGGTTAGGGTTTGACTTAACTGACTATTGCTATAAAAGTAGAGCTGATCATTTTTGATGATTATTTTTCTACTTTGTTGTTTTTGATCTATAAATTGCTGCTCGATGATGCCAGAAGAGTGAATTGTCACTCGACCTTGGCTATTAACGGGGGTGTGTGAGAATGAAAACGTACGCTTGGCATAATAGTAAAGCGTTAGTGGTTTAGGCTGCGAAGAAAGCTGTTGGCTAATGGTTGTAAGCAGTTGGCTTGTCTGTGATGGTTGTTGAGCGCTTGCATCAGCCGGACCTAAGATTAAAAATAGCGTTACGCTTAAGGTTAAATAAAATGGAGTAATAATTTTAAAATTTTTTGAAAAAATAAATCATATTAATTTAACTCATTAATTTAGTTTTTTTGCCAAATATTGTAAAAATTAAACCAATTGTAAGGGAATTTTTTGGCATATTTTTCTAAACGTGTTGTAAATTGAGTGGCTGCGGCTTGCATAATCGTCAAGCGTGTTTTACGGTCATTTGGAATATGGTGAATTAGTGGCTCAATGTAAATATCATAATGGTTTTTGCCTTGATAAAGAGCGAAAAACGTGAGGATAGGCACTTGAGCCAAGCTGGCGAGATAGTAGGGCGTTAATGGCATTTGAAGTGATGCATCCAAAAAAGAGCATGGATGAACTCGCTCTTTCGGATAGCTGCGATCGCCTAAAATACCGACGCAGCCGCCTCTTGCTAAAGTACTTTGGGCCTGTAATAAACCATTTAAGCCATCACTTGGAATGATTAAATCTGCAAGTTCTGGGTTAAGTTCGCTAGCTAATAAATTAAAATGAGAAGAAAGTTCAACATTCATTAGTGCTTTAATTTCTGTGGTCTGTGCTTGATAAATAGCGAGTGAGCGCATCGCTTCAAAGCTGCCTAAGTGTGAACCGAGTAAAATATAACCCGTTTTTTGTTGTTTTAAATGTTCTAGGCCATGAATGGAAAAGTTTAAGTGCTCTTTAGGGGCTGTTAGCATAAAAGCACGGTCGATGATGGTCATGCCATAATGATGATAATGCTTTAACGTGTGGTAAAAACGGGCCTTTTGAGGCGATTTTATTTTCTGTAAAAATTGCTTTGAGGCCTTACGACCGCGAATCGAAAAGCAAAAAAATAGCTGCTGATTAGCCAAATGATGAGTTTAGCAACAGGACGACCCCCAGGCAGAGAGATCAGCTTGAGCATGATGCGCAAGCCAATCAGACTGCCGCGATCAGCCTGAGATAACCAGGCGCTCATCGAAGCTCTCCTTTGAGGCGAGCTTGTAAAAATAATTGTGAGTCGTTTTTTGCTCGAATGATATAAATTCCCGGCTTTTGTTCTGTGAGCTGCCATTCATAGTGAGTCTCAGGCGTTAAACTCTGTGGAAATTTAGCCTGTATCACTTGTAAGGATGTGATGGTTGGATGGGTTTGATAAATGTAGTCTATGGCTAAGCTCAGCAAATATGCACCTGGAACGATAGGCTGGTGATCGAAGTGACCTTGAAAGCACGCATGATTTTTATTAAATCTCATGACGGCAACGCTCTAACAGTTCTTTTAAAGAGGATAATGTCAGTTTGCTGACTTCATTGCGTGGTAACTCTTCTAGTTTATAGATTTCTTTGGGGACAAAGATAGGGTCAAAATATTGTTTGATTTTTTGTTTGATCATTGTGGTTGTGACTAATTTTTCATCAAAGCAGACAAAAAGGATTAGACGTTGATATAGTTTTGTATGACTTTCTTGCTCGGGTAAATAAAAAGCAGCGTCTTTTATTCCAGAGATTTCTTTGACGGTATGATGGAGTTCTGCAAGAGATGCGCGTTTGCCTGCGACTTTAATTAAATCGTTACTACGTGGCCCAAGAGTAAAGCGATTATCGGTGATATTCTCAATGGTGTCATGCAACTCTGTGAGAATATTGGGACTGCCATCACTTTGAGTTTGTGATAGGTAAAATCGTTGTGCTTTTTTGATGATGCTTCGGCCTGAAAATAATTGCCAATCTTGTTCATAGGCGGCTTGTCGAGTGGCGATGGCACCGGTTTCGGTACTGCCATAAATTTCATAAACAGGCGCTTTAAATAATGCTTCGACGTGTTTGGCCAGATTTTGGCTAAGTGGGGCGGTGGCGGAGAGGACGCCACGAATGTTTGGAAAGTTTAAGCCAGATTGAACGCAAGCGTTAAGGTGAAAAGGGGTGGTAATGAGTATAGAGTCTGTGCCTAATTGGCTTAAACGTTTTAGGATGTCACTGGGGAGCTGAGCCATCTGGTCATGGACATTGGCTTGTAGAGGAAGCGCCCAAAAGAGGCGGTGCTCCAGCCCATACATATGCTGAGAGGGGACTGTGGCCAAAATAGTGCTGCCCTGCCAGTGTTTGAAATGCTGTGCGGTTGTTTGGGCGAGAGTGAGTAAGCGCCGCCAGCTCATTGCATGTAGCGTGGGCGTGCCGCTGCTGCCAGATGTCGAGAGGTGTACAGCGATGCCATCAGGATTGATCAGCAGCGGTGGTATTTTGTTATCTGAGTGAGCCGCGAAAATTTTCTCTATCTTTAATCGTGCTAGTTGTTCATCAGTGAGTGGATAGAGATCCGAAAAATGTTTAGATAGCTGTGTTAAGGTACTTGGAGCTGTGTTTGCTGGGAGGACGATTGTTTTTTACTGTAGGCTGCCGCAAGCAGTACTAACCAAAAGTCTGAAGTTGATGTTGCAAGGTTGGCTATATGTGTGGTTGTTGTAGGCAAGTGCTTGGATAAGGCAAAGGCATGACTTAGTAAATCAGTCCAGGGAGTGATAGCACCGGATTGACTAATAAATTTTGTTTTAAAATTTTGAGTAAAAAACTCAGTTATCGATAGCATTTTTGATGAAACCACTTCACTCTACATTTTTAAAATACCAGAGCATAAAAATTATAAAAACGAAAAATCTACCACAAGAAGTGCCTCTCAGTAAATTATTTGCCCTTTACCTTATGGCAGGCTTAAGCGTGTAAACTGTACAAGAGTTGGACCATAAAGCAGACTAGAGTTCAATAGCGTACGACTTATAAATTTTTTCTATTAAAGTCAATTAGCTGCCTTCGCTGTTTTTTGTCAGGGCGACCTTCATGGGCAATTTGGCCAAGTGCTTTGCGCTCTGCAAGTTGTTTTTCACGTAATTTTTGGCTTTCTTGAGTTTCTTGATAGAGCAAGACGGCCTCCTTTGCGCCACGTCTTTGGCTGGATAGTGCTTGAATAATAACGGTTTTTTCGGCAAAACCTTGGCGAATGACTAAGATTGCGCCGACGATGGCTTTATGGCTAGGCTTGATGCGTTGACCGTTGCAGTGGACTTTCCCTCCCTCTATCGCTGTTTTTGCCAGTGCGCGCGTTTTAAAAAAGCGTGCCGCCCAAAGCCACTTATCGAGACGAACGGTTTCTGTGACCTCTTGTGTCATAGACAATTTCTCCAGGGTTTTAAATGAGACGAGTATAACAGAAGTGGGTCATGCATTGCGCCATCAATAATGCTCTTCAAACTGAGTTAAGGCTGGTATAATTGACAAAATATTCTAATGGAAGGGATAGCGATGAAGAAAAAACCTGAAATTTTAAAACGTGAGATTGTTGCACGCAGTCGTTTTTTTTTCGATAGAGCAGATTGACCTTCGTTTTAGTAATGATGAACTGCGCCAGTATGAGCGTATTCCTCGCGCTCAGCACCATAATGGGGCTGTTTTGATTGTTCCTGTTATAGATAAAGATCACTTCTTGTTAGTGCGTGAGTATGCTGCCGGAGTTGATGACTATACCTTAGCGTTTCCTAAAGGTTTGGTGGATGCTGGAGAAACTGCGGAACAAGCAGCGAATCGAGAACTCAAAGAAGAGGTTGGCTATGGGGCGCAGACCTTAACGAAGCTAAAAAGTATGACTCTAGCACCAGGCTACTTTGGTCATTCTATTCAAGTTTTTGTTGCTGAAAACCTTTATCCACAAAAGCTTGTTGGGGATGAACCTGAAGAGCTGGAAGTTGTATCATGGCCTTTTGAAAAATATGAGGACTTGTTGATGCGTGATGATTTTCATGAAGCACGTAGCCTCGCAGCACTTTATATGGCAAAAGATTTTTTCAAGTCGATAAATTAATCTAAAGACAATCTATTGGAGAAATAGTGAAAGAACAAAGCCTACTCGATAGCGTGATTGCTTTGGTCAAGGAAGCAGGCCGCCGCGTACTTGATATTTATAAAAATATTGATTCTCTTGAAATTGCTGTGAAAGCAGATTCCACACCGCTAATTTCTGCAGATTTAGAATCCCATGAAGTGCTAATGGGAGGCTTGGCGGCGCTGACACCGGATTACCCAATAATCTCTGAAGAATTAACGAATGTTTCTTTTGTAGAACGTCAGAGTTGGTCGCGTTATTGGCTGATTGATCCTTTGGATGGCACGCGAGAGTTTATTCGTGGTAATGATGAATTTACAATTAATGTCGCCTTGATTGAAGAGGGGCGTCCTATTTTAGGGGTTGTTTATGTACCTGTGACGGGAGAGTGTTACTTTGCGAGTGAGGGTGAAGGGGCCTTTTTGCAGCAAGATCGTTATTTGCCTGAGCGTATTCGCAGTCGACCGTATCGGCAAGGTGAGAAAATTCGTTTGGTGGCTGGGCGTTGGCACGATTTGGATCGTTTGGGGGAGTTTACTCGCCAATTCCCAGAGTATTCTATTGAAGAGGTGGGCAGTGCCTTAAAGCTGTGTTTAATCGCCGCTGGTCGAGCGGATTTGTGTTTACGCTTAGTGCCAAGCTCTGAGTGGGATATGGCTGCGGCTCATATGATCTTACGAGAAGCTGGTGGCGATATTGTTGATTTTCAATTCAAAACTTTAAAATATAACCAAAAAGAAGATTTTCATAACCCCTATTTAATCGCGATGGGGGACGTTCGCCATAATTGGCATCAGTATTTCTAGCGCTCACTAGCTGATGAGAGTTGAAAAAATAAGATAAAATAAGCCGTAATTGCGGCTTATTTTATGGTTCTGGTTATTTTATCGATATCAACTAAATCAAGCAGATTCTTCAAGTTTAAATTGTTCGAGTAATTTAGATAAACCATCGCTAAGTTCGGAGAGTTCTTGGCTATGGACTGTTGTTTCGCCTGTTTTAGCTGTTGTGTTTTGAGCGAGGCTATTAATTTTACTGACTTGTTGCGTTACTGCACCAAAGGAGGTGCTTTGCTCTTTAATCAGCGATTCGATTTGGGCATTGGTGGTTGAGATTTCAGAGACAATGGTAATAATTGAAGTGAGTAACTCTGACATTTTTTCAGACTGTTGTACGCTCGCATCTGCACGCTCTTTTCCCTTGTCCATGGCTTCGACGGCATTATTGGCATGGGAGCGTAATTGCTCAATCAGGTCATAAATTTGTTCTGCAGAATCGCCGGTACGTTGGGCAAGCCCCCGGACTTCGTCGGCAACAACAGCGAATCCGCGACCCTGCTCACCGGCACGTGCAGCTTCAATAGCTGCATTTAAAGCAAGCATATTGGTTTGTTCAGAGATGCCTTTGATGACATCAAGAATACTACCGACGTTATTGCTGGCTTCATTGAGTGAAGTAATAACTTGGGCGGTTGTTTCTACCTCTTTGGCGAGACTACCAATGGTTTCGCGTGTTTCTGTGACGACCTTTTGCCCTTCATGAGATTTTTGGTCGGCATTTCTGGCTGATTGAGCGACATTTTCCGCTTTTGAGACGACGGTTTTCATGGTTTCATTCATTGTTGTCATTGCTGCTTGAATCTGCTCTGCTCCGCTTGCTTGTTCTGTGAGTTGTGATTGCGCTTCTCCCATCATGGTAGACATGGTGGTTGATGAATTGCTAACTCGCTGAGTCATGTGATTAATTTCAGCGATTAAAGTACCAATTTTACTTTTAAGTGTTTCGATGGCAGTGCCAATTTGGCCGATCTCATCTCTTCCTAGAGGCTGGCATTGATGGGTAAAGTCACCTTCGGTAATGTGCTCTAAGTCTCTGACCAAAAAACTGCACGCGGCGAATGATCAATCGGCGCACTAAAATGGCATAGGTCGCGGCACCTGCAACAATTGCGATGATGATTAAAATGAGGGTAAACAGGACAGTTTGTTGTTTTTTCTTAAGTGCCACTTGAGTGGTTGTGGCCAAATTTTTAGAGATTGCTTCTGCTGCGGTTGTTAGAGTCTTGAGTGGTGCTCTGTCTATGCCAGAAACAGCTTTGTCCCCAGCTTTGCTGTCATAGCCGCTGGCTTCAAATTGCCTAAGACCTTGGCGATATTTTTCAGCGAGTGTTTTATGGTCATTGATAAATGTTGCTAACAGTTGGCGGGACGTTTTATGGTGAGGCCCTGAAAGCCCTTTAAGCAACTTTTCTGATTGTTTTCTCACTTGTGTTTCTTTGTCTTCAAACTTGCCGAGATATTTGTTAAATTTATTTTTATCGTAACCACGCAATAAGACATTTTTCCATTCTTGGACTTGCTCCTTGAAGTTGATGCTAATTTTCAAAACAGCATGCTCGTGAGCTTGGTCGACCTCAATGATACGACCGAGCTCATTCATTGATGACCATGAGCTGCTGAGGCCATAAAATCCAGCGCCGGCAATTAAAAGAACAGTAATGCTAGAAATACCCAGCAGCTTGACGGTCAAGCTGTTAAGACTAGATACGAAAGTGCGCATACCAAACCGCTCTAAAGCTAAAGGATCCCTAGTTTTAGTTTAGGTGATAATTGAACTAGTTGGGTGGGTGTGCATCAGAATTGAAATTTAACGCATAGATAGAATCGTTTGCCACTGTTCAGGCGTTACAGGGGTGATTGAGAGCCGATTGCCTTTTCTAACAACAGCCATTTCACTGAGTTCGGCAGTTTGTTTTAGAGTGTTTAGTGAGATGGCCTTACTAAACTTTTCAACAAATTTGACATCGACCATCATCCAGCGTGGTTTGTCGGTGGTGGCTTTAGGGTCATAATATTTAGATTCAGGGTCAAATTGGGTGTGGTCTGGATACGGTTTGCTTGCGACTTTCATGATGCCAACGATGCCTGGAACCTTACAATTGGAGTGATAAAAGAAAATCAAATCATCTACTTTCATCTCATCACGCATCATATTACGGGCTTGGTAGTTACGGATGCCGTCCCAGCTGTCGGTTTGTTTGGGTAGTGCTTGTAAGTCATCGATGCCAAAAGCATCAGGCTCTGATTTCATTAGCCAATAATTCATAAAATATTACCTAAAATACATAAAAATTTTGATCTGTAATAATAGCATGCAAAGGAATGTCCCAGCTATCGGTGGGGAGGTCGTCAAGCTGTTGTGCTCGGTGAGCGCAGCCAATTAATTTGATTTGCCCCACCAGGTCGGCAAAACTTGTATCATAATAACCGCCACCCATGCCGAGGCGATTACCATTAGTGTCAAAAGCAACTAAAGGGAGTAAAACGGCATCAAGCTCTGTGGGTGTTATTATTTTGTCTGTAATAGGCTCGCTAATGCCATAGCGGTTAGTTTGTAACCTGGTATTTTCTTGGTACAACCCAAAGGTGAGGGCTTTGCCTGTTTTGGGGACTATAGGGAGGTAACAGTCTTTTTTTGTGCCCAAAGTGCATGCGAAGTGGGGGTAAGGTCGATCTCGCCGTCGGCACTCATGTAAAGCGCAATGTGTTGAGCATCATCTAAAATATTGCAATTAGTGAGCTGAGTTATAAAATTATTTGCTGCTAATTGTTGGTTTGAAGCAGAGAGTGATCGGCGCATTTTGCGCATATGATAGCGTAGTTGTTGTTTTGTACTCATGGTATTGAGTGTTGTGTTTTATTCTTGTTGAAAATAGAAGTCCCCCATCGTGCCGTTGAGGTGCGCAGCATTGAACCCAGTTAAACTAGGTGGGTGTCTCTTGTAGGGCATCAGGCGTCTTACTCAAAGGCAAGCAGGCTCACAGCACTACGTTCAACTCCCGGCATGTGCGATATCGGCTCAAGATGTTTACCTCATCTCGTACACGACAGTGGGACTGATTCCATTATATCTCTTTTTCATCAGAAAAGCGAAGTGCTTGTTTAACTTTGTTTTCTAATAGCTCAAGTTGTTGATTAACATCGTCTATATAATTATCACGATGGTCCATATTTTGTAGATAATCATGAGCAAGATTGAGGGCGGCCATGATCGCAATGCGTTCAACACCGATGACTTTACCACTGTCACGGATATGACGCATTTTATCGTCTAATAATAGTGCCGCTTCTTCGAGCGCGCGGTATTGGTCGGGAGGACAGTTGACTTGATAATACTTATCCAAGACTTTTATCGCTTTAACAATAGCAGGGTATTTAGGCGCTTGCTTTGACATTGGCTTTTTCCAATTCTTCAAGACGCAGTAACATGGACTCGATACGAGTTTTGGCGACTTGGTTTTTGTCCAGCAGCTGAGAGCGTTCTTTAATGAGCGCATTTTTCTGTGTTTTTAGGGCAAGATTCTCTTTTTTGAGCTGCTCACAGAGCTCGATCATTTTGCCGATATCGCGAGTTAAGGCCGCAAGTTTGAGCTCATCCATTGGCATACCCTTTTTACTCCCTATACCTCTAGGGTAGAAGCTGTTGATTGCAAGGTCAACGTTGTTAAATATTGGCTAGGCTGGGGGGCTGATGGTAGGATATTGGCGTCACTTGAGTGGAGATAGGCTAAAATGAGCCAAACGTTAATTGAATTTGAAAAAATAGAAAATGCTTTAAACACCCTTGGCATTGAAGGGATGAGCGCGGCCGATGTCCACGGCTTACTTGTTGGAATGCTCGCCGGCCAAGAGAAACTCACCTGTAAATTTTGGCTAGAAAAAGCCATATTGGCCAGTATTGAGTCAGACTCTAAATCTGATTTATTTGCAAATGTGATGGCAAAAGAACCAGTAAAACAGTTAGAACAGCTTTTTAAGGTGAGCTGGGAGCAAATGTATGCAGGTGATTTCGAGTTTTCCCTATTGTTACCTGATGACTCTGCAGATTTAGCAGAGCGCGCAAGCCTATTGTGTGCTTGGACCCAGGGTTTTTTAACTGGGTTGCACTTATCTGGGGTGAATATTGCTAAATATAAAGAAGGCGAGTTGGCTGCAACGTTGAAAGATTTGACAGAAATTGCTCAATTAGATTTAGCCATCGAAGACAATGAAGAAAATGAAACCGCTTATACGGAAATTGCTGAGTATGTTCGTATGGCAGCTCTTTTTATTCATAGCGAGTTAACAGGCTCTGATCGTCCTGCTGTGCACTAACGGTGAGTAAGGTGAAGTAAATCGCTATGAAACAGGTTGATGTCGCAATTGTGGGCGGTGGCGTTGTGGGTTGCAGTTTAGCCTTAGCCCTGGTCCAGTTTACTAATTTAGACGTTGCTCTAATTGAAGCACTGCCTGCCAATGACCAGGAAAAATTGAGCGCGTTGGACCAGCGTTCGATTGCATTATCTTTGACGAGCTGTCGATTATTAAAGCATCTGGGTCTTTGGCAAAATTTACAGCTTCACGCACAGCCTATAGAGCACATTGAAGTGTCTGAACAGGGTGCTTGGTCAAAGACACGTTTAGGTGCAAAAAAATTAGGCTATGCCGCTTTTGGTTATGTGATTCCTCTTGATCTAATACAGCGCGCCTTAAGTGCTGAATTGCGTGTTTACCCTGACCGTATTCAGCACTTGGCAGGAACTCGGTTATGTGAAATGAATGATAGTGCAGACTCCGATCAGCCATTATCCACACTGACTTTACAAAAAGACGGTTTAGCCTCCGAGAGCCAACTTCAAGCACGACTTGTGATCGGCGCGGATGGAACAGGGTCTACTGTAAGACGATTAGCGAATTTCGCTGTGGAGCAACATGATTATCAACAGCAAGCTCTAGTGACCAATATTCAATTAAAACGAACCCATCAAGCACGCTCTTTTGAACGCTTTACTAAGTCAGGCTCTTTAGGTTTGTTGCCCTTAACTAAGCAGCGCATGGCCTTGTTTTGGGCTGCGCCTTGTGCAGAAATTAAGGCGTTATTGGAGCTGTCGACAGCAGACTTTATCGAGAATGTATACCAAATGGTTGGTTATTCATTAGGGGCTTGCACGGCCGTGGGTAAACGTGTTGTCTTTCCTTTAAAAAAGACGATTGCTGTTAATTCTTGGCGAGAAGGTTGTATTTTGCTAGGGAATGCTGAACATACTTTGCACCCTTTAAGCGGTCAAGGTTTAAATTTAGGGTTATATGATCTCGCGTGTATGCTTGATGTATTACAAGACAGTATTGATCGGCAGGAATTTATTGGCTCTGCAAATGTTCTAGAGCGCTATAGTCAGAAAAAACAAAAAAGAAACCAGCATATCATTCGTGATATTGATTACTTACTCGCTGGGTTTGCAAACCCTTTGGCCCCAGTGGGCAAGGTGCGTCGTGCTTGGCTATCAAGCTTGGAGCTGATGGGGCCGTTGCGTCAGGCCCGGGTGCAAAAGACTCTAGGCTGTCGGTTGCCGAGTTTGTTGACGGCAGCAGGTCCTAAGGTGTTGCAAAAAGGGGGTGAAGAATTGAATGAAGTCGTTTGATATCGTGGTGATGGGGGGAGGCATGACTGGGCTTGCTGCCGCGGCCTTTGCAGCCCAACAAGGCTTTAACGTCGCCTTAATCGAAAAGAATCAATTAAAGTTGAAGCCATTATCCATACAATTAAAAACTGGCGGGGTGTATTCGCCACGTGTTAGTGCAATTACCCCGTGTAGCCAGGCGTTCTTGGAACACCTGAGCGCCTGGCAGAGTATTTGCGAACAGCGTTGCAGCGCTTATCAGGCGATGGAGGTCTGGGAGAGTCTAGGTTCTGGGCGGATTCGTTTTGAGGCCGCTGATGTAAGGGCTGACCACTTAGGTCATATTATCGAAAATGAAGTGATTGTTCAGGCTTTATTAGAACGCGTTCAAGAGTTAGATATTGCAATATACAGTGATACACAGGCTGTTAACTTGGACATTAAAGAAGAATATGCTGAATTGCATCTGCAATCGGCTGATCGACTAAGGGCGCTAGTGGTTATTGGGGCCGATGGAGGGCAGTCTTGGGTTCGTCATCAGCTCAGTTGGCCGGTGACTTCTCGGGATTATCAGCAATGCGCTTTAGTGACGACGGTGCGCACTGAGCGCACTCATCAAAGAACAGCATGGCAGCGCTTTTTACTGACAGGGCCTTTGGCCTTTTTGCCTCTGGATGACCCTCATTACTCCTCGATTGTCTGGTCATTAGATAAAAATTGTGTTGAGCGTGTTTTGAATTTAGCAGAGCCAGAGTTTAAACGGGAGCTTGAGCAGGCGGTTGCTGGGCATTTGGGTAAGATTACCGATGTTGCAAAGCGGTTTTCATTTCCTCTACGTGCTGAGCATGCTTGTGGTTATGCCCGCCCGCGTGTGGCTCTTGTTGGTGATGCGGCCCACCGTATTCATCCGTTGGCAGGTCAGGGCATTAATTTAGGGTTTTTAGATGCGATGGCTCTTATTGATGTATTGACTCAAGTACGCGAGAAAAAGCGCGATATTGGCCATATGATGACATTGCAAAAATATGAGCGTATGCGCTATGGGCACAATGCTTTAACGAGCGCAACGATGACAGGGTTTAAAGAGTTATTTTCTACACAAGCCGAACCGTTGGTGTGGCTTAGGAGTATGGGGCTGAAATTAACGAATCAAACCGGTTTTATTAAGCGTGAACTGATTAAGCAAGCGATGGGGCGCAAGCCGGCTGTATTGGTGGGATCACCATCGTCTTTAGAGCAAGTCTAGCGTTTGGCGACACCTAGCTGCTGACGCAGTGTTAAGGCGTTGTGTTTTGCTTTTTCAGAGGCTTCTCGCTGGATGAGGGCCTCTTTTTCTGTTTTCTTAACGAGCTTTTGTGCTTTATCGAGTTCGGCATCATTTGCCTTTTTTATATTTTGCAAGTTTACCATGAGATTTTGGTAAGAAAGCGTGGCGTTATTGATATTTTCTTTAGCGCGTTGCTCGTCGCGTTTTTTTTAGTGCGGCGATACTAATTGCTATATTTGCTTCGTGTGCTAGTTTATTCTGCACTTCACTTAAATGACCCATTTCTCTACCGTGAGAGTGTTCGGTATTTTGAATTTTGTCTTCGAGCTGCTTTGCGTCACTCATTTTTTCATTGAGAATAATCTTGGCATGGCGGTGGTTTTCTTCAGCACGTTTAGCAATATTTTCCTTGCGCTCGAAAAGCTCTTCTAAATAATTTAATTCTGCAAGCTTACTTGAGCTGTGGCCAGATAAAATTTGTTGGGCATATTCTGCCGCACGTAGTTTATTTTCTTCTGTGGAGGTGAGCTCACCTGTCTCTGTGAGTATTTCACCTTCTTTGCTAAGAATGATATTTGCATTGTCAGACTGTGTTTTCATTTGCCTTGCCGCCGTTCGGGCATGATCTATGCCGCTATTATTTTAGTTAACTACTGCAAGGGGTATGCCATAATAATTTAACGCAGTTTCCAAAGTGCGGTCTTATTTTCACTGGTGACAGTAACCACTGATCTTGCTTTTGAGGTGAATGCAAGATCGAGTACAGTTGGATGTTTACGATTCCAAAAACTTGGGGAAGGGATTTGCCAGTGTCTGTGGATGTAACCTGATTTGACGCGCCAAACCCTAACGATGCCGCCTGGCGAGCCGGTTGCTAGAAATCCACTCTTTGCCGAAAAACGCGCAGCGATGACAGGTGTGGGGACTTGGCGTATTTTATAAAGATCGCCGTTTGCCTTTAATGTTGAAATGAGCTTTCCTGAGCGGGTATACCAAATTTGTGATAAACCGGTATAAGTTGAAGTGAGTAGTTTTTTCCCATTACTGGAAAACTTTAAAAACGAAATTTTTTTCCTAGTTTGAGTGTTCGAAATAGTTTTTTGGTTTTCATGTTCCATAGGTGAACTCGTCCTGACTTTGTGCCTACTGCAAAAAAAATGTGAGTTTTCGGAAAAAGTGAGATAGGTGGCTTTGTCTGTTTTGGCGATAGGGATGGAAAAGTGAATGCGGCCTGTGCGCAAGTCAACCATTTTAACTTTACCTTGATCAGTGCGAATAAGGCTGAGTAGATTTGTTTGTGAGGCTCTAATTTCTGAGACGCTAAAAGGGAGTTGCCAAAAAGCACGACTTTTTCCTGTGCGTGTGCTCCAGACAATAACATAAGGGCCACTCGCCATCACCGCATAGGATTGAGGGGTTGACAGGTCACTGATGGTATAGCCTGCAGGTAAATTTTCAGGAAAGCTCCAGGCATATTTTCCTTTGGCAGAGCGGCCGATTTGCCAGAGTTCTACAGGTGCATTGAGTGGGGTTGTTAGAACATATCTTAAATTTTTGCTAATTTGTGCTTGTTGGCTGATATTCTGACCTAATTGCCAACTTTTTTGCTGATCTGAAGAGGTACAGGCAAGCAAGAGTAAGCTTGCAGTTAAGCAGAGCATTTTTTTATGTTTTTAAAGTTTACCTTCATTGATTACCCTAGTGTGATAGAGCATGATAACGTTCATCTTTAGTTAGAGTGTAGTTTGTCCAGGCCGTTCTTATTCTATAATTGGTCAATATAGGAGTCTTTAGAAAATTGTAGTCATTGATGCCGAATATTGACCTCGCGGATAAAAAAATACTTGTTGTCGATGACTTTAAGTCAATGCGTACTGTATTAAAGTCAATGCTGCAAAAAGTCGGTGCGACAAGAGTTGATCAGGCTGTCGATGGCTATGAGGCGATTGCTCAAGCGAAGGTCACACAATACGATATTATTTTGTGTGATTATAATATGGGAGATGGCCCTAATGGTATGGATGTCTTAGGGGAGTTGCGTGATGGCGGTGACTTAAAGCATTCGGCCGTGTTTATGATGGTGACTGCTGTTGCTAACCCTGGGATGGTGATGGGAGCTTTAGAACACCTCCCTGATGCTTACATGATTAAGCCGTTTAATGTTGCTGAATTTATCGACCGGCTAACCGTGATTATGGAGCATCGTGAGAAGATGTCGGCGATTAATGATGCACTGGATGCAGGTGATCATAATCAAGTGTTGCGCTTATGTCAGGCTAAAATCACAGAGGCAGAGTCTAAAGATGTCGTACATGAGTGTGAGAGAGTGCAGGCTGAAACTCTATTTCGCTTAAATAAATTTCCAGAAGCTCAAAAGGCCTTTGCTGGAATCTTAGAAGACCGAGAGGTTTTGTGGGCGCGAATTGGTTTGGGCAAAATTTTTTATTTAAACGAAAAATATGAAGAGTCGATTACACAGTTTAAGTATATTCTTGCTGAGCACAAGGAGCATTTAGTTGCGCGTGATTGGCTTGCTAAGGCATTAACTAAGCAAGGTGAAGTGAAATTAGCGCAATCTGTTTTAGAAAAGGCGGTGGCAATTTCTCCCAATTCTCTCTCTAGGCAACGTAAACTCGCTGATATTGCTGAGCAGAATGAAGACGAAGAAGTGGCTGAGACGGCAAGGCGCAATGTTCTGCGATTAAGTAAGTTCTCTCCTCAAAAAGACCCGGATGATATTTTACGCTTAGCGAATCAATTGCAAAAGCAGAATCAAAAAACAGCAGATGGCTTGCTTGATATGCGGCCTTGTAAAGAGGCTTTGCATCTTTTAGAGGGAATGGAGGAGACCTATGCTGAGCGTGAAGACTTAATGATTCGTTTGCATTTATTAAAGGGTGCAATCTTTAAACATTTGAAAGAAGAGGGCAAAGCACAGGATCACTTGAGGAAAGCCGTTGATTTATATGATAAAAATCACCCTTCCATGAAGCCGATGGATCAGGTCAGTGTTGCGCGTGATTTTTTTTATAGTGAGTTAGGCCATAAAGGTGAACTAATGATAAGGATTTTATTGTGCCGGCATCGTGATGAAATTGATGTTATTGATAAAATTAGAGAGTTTTACTATGGCCCAGAAATCACACCGGATGAGGCGAACCATTTGGCTGTCGAGATGTTTAAAAGCCAACAGTATGCAGAAGCTGTGGAGTTATTTGAGCTTGCGGCAACGGAATTACCTAATAATATTGCAATTAGTTTAAATGCAGCACAAGCATTAATTACTTTTATGTCGCAAGGCGGTAAGCGCACAAAAGTATTATTTCAACGCTGCGGTCGTTATCTTGACCAGGCGAAGCATGTTAAGAGCGTTGATGAGAAAAGGTTATCTCGTTACAAAGAGTTACTTAAACTATACAGTGACTTATTGCGCGCGGGTGTTAATTAATTGTTTTAATTAAATTAATCATGATCACCGTCTTTATCTTCTTGAATTGGATAGATATTTTTTGATTGGTCGACTCGCTCACGCATGGATTTTCCTGGTTTAAAGTGAATTGCATGTTTTGATTCGGTGATGACAGATTCACCTGTTTTCGGGTTGCGCGCTTTGCGAGGGTCTCGTTTGTGTAAAGAAAAACTACCAAAACCTCGTATTTCAATACGTTGATTTTTAATCAATGACTGAGCCATTTGATCTAAGATCAGTCTGACAATTTGCTCTATTTTTAAGTCGTCAAATTGATTTTGTCGCTTTGCAATTTGTTCAATAAGCTCAGATCGTGTCATGCTGCTAGCCCCAAGATATTTAAAAGCACCCCCATAATGTTTGGTTTTAACTACGGGAATCACTGCTTTGTTATTTAAATGATTTATTATGTTTTATAGCAGTCGCTCATAAAAAAGCAAAGATTAATGGCAAGAGCTAGCACCTTTATTAGCGTTTATAAAAATTCAGGCAAGAGCGATTCGATGTATTTAGCCATATCGATGTCTTTTTGGCTGATGCCATTAACGTCATGCGTATTTAAGTCGATTTTAATGTTGCACCAGTTAATTGTTAGGTCTGGGTGGTGCTGAACTGCTTCGGCTTGTATTGCAAGTTTGGAAATAAAACGGATGCCATCTAGATAATTAGGGAAGCGGATGGTTTGAGTAATTTTATCGCCATCTTGTCGCCAGCTTGGTAATTCGGTGAGTGCCGTTTGAATTTGTTCTTGATTGAGTTTCATCAAATCTTCCTTGTTTTTAAATTAAGAGGTTTTATTAAAGCGCCCGACTAGAGTTTCGAGTTGTGCGGTGGATGCAGCTTTAGGTTTCGGCTGTTTCTTCTTAGCGGCTAATTTGCGTGCTGCAATTTTCTCTTGCCGAGATTTTTCTAGAGAGTTGCCAAATTGTTTTTGAAATGGAGTCATGTATTGTTGCCATACGCTTTAACTTTTAACTAGACTATTTTGGCGAAAATAGAAGATTTTAGCAAGTAAGGCTATGAAATAATTCAACAGCGGCTATTCTTAAAGATGAGTCATATTAATATTTATTAGGTTATTATACGCAATAAAATACAAAAAATATTAATTTTATCAATAAGTTATTTGGCGATACTGACTTTTTGTGATTCGCTATATACAAAGGGTGTTATTGTTGAGAGTTTTCAAAAAATGCTGATAGGGTGGTAAGGGTGAATCATGTCATCAGCTGAAGAATGGGATTTTTTCCAAGATGAGTCTGGCCGTTGGCGTTGGCTACACATTGATGCAGCAGGCAAACGTTCGGTATCACCGTCTGGGTTTGATACAGAGGAGGCTGCAAAAAAGCACGCAGAAGAAGAGGCAGGCTACGCCGAGCAAGAAAAAAAAGAGCAAGTAGCAGGGAGTTCATCACCCGAAAAAACAACGGGTGAACAGTGGTATTTTTTTCGGGCCGATGATAGCAAGTGGCGCTGGCTCAAAGTCAATGCCGATGGTAAGCGGCAAATTGCTAAAGAGGGGTTTGCCAGTGAAGAAATTGCACGTGGCGCTGCGAGTCAAAATGGCTTCACTGGTGAAGGCAAAGTGATCCGACAGCCAGTTTCATTGCAAAACTTAAAAACGAAATCATCATCAACTACAAAGAAGGCCGCTGTTGGGGCAAAGAAGGATGATGAGTGGCAGTTTTTTGAGGATGGTGAGGGGAAATGGCGTTGGCTTAGAATAAGCCCGACAGGAAAACGTCATGTTTCTCCTGTCGGGTTTGTTTCAGTGAAACTCGCCCGTGCGAATGCAAAGAATTTTGGTTATCATGGCATCCGCTTTAATCGAGAACAAAATTAGTGACTATTAATCCCAGTTGAGTGCGCCGCCGGTTTTATATTCAGTCACACGCGTTTCAAAGAAATTTTTCTCTTTTTTCAGGTCGATGATCTCACTCATCCAAGGAAATGGATTGGTGATACCATCAAACTGCTCTGTTAAGCCTAACTGGGCAAGACGGCGATTGGCAATATATTTTAAGTAATCTTCGAACATATTAGCATTTAAGCCTAACACTCCACGTGGCATGGTGTCACGCGCATATTGAATTTCCAGCTCGACGCCTTCGAGGATAAGTGCCTGCATTTTCTCCTGGAACTCTGTTGTCCAAAGATGAGGGTTTTCCAGCTTGATTTGGTTAATCATGTCGATACCAAAATTCAAATGCATGGATTCATCGCGCAGAATATACTGAATTTGCTCGGCGGCCCCAGTGAGCTTATTGCGACGACCAAACGACAGCATCTGCACAAAACCAACGTAGAAGAAGATGCCTTCAGTTACCGCATAAAAAGCAATGAGGTTACTCAATAATTGTTGATCAGCCTCTGTTGTGCCTGTTTTAAAATCAGGATCGGCCAGATTTTTGGTGTGACGTAATACCCAGGCAGATTTATTCGCAACCACGGGTGTTTCACGGTACATGTTGAAAATTTCACCTTCATCGAGACCTAAGCTTTCAACGATGTATTGATAGGCGTGAGTGTGCAACGCTTCTTCAAAAGCTTGGCGCAATAAGTATTGGCGGCACTCAGGGTTGGTAATGTGGCGATAAACCGCTAAAACAAGATTATTCGCAACTAAGGAGTCAGCCGTTGAAAAGAAACCTAAACTACGTTTAAAAATGGTACGTTCATCATCTGTCAGGCCATTAGGGTCTTTCCAGAGAGCGACATCCGCCGCCATATTGATTTCATTCGGCATCCAGTGGTTTGCACAGGCATCGAGGTATTTTTGCCAGGCCCACTTGTACTTAAAAGGGACAAGCTGGTTCAAGTCTGCACGGCAGTTAATCATTTGTTTTGCGTCGACGGTAACACGCGCAGCGCCCATTTCGAGTGCTTCAAGGCCGGTGTTTGCTTCGTGCTCTTCGTGCTCTTCATGCTCGGCTTTCGACCCTAAATTCTGATCTTGTTGTTGATCAGCTGGTTCTACTGTTGCTATTACAGGAGCAGTAGAAGTTGCAGGTACTGTTTCTGTGTTTTTAACAGCTTTAGATGTCGCGGCAGCAGGCTTTTTTTCTGTGACATGATCGTCACTAAAGTCGTCCCAATTGATTAAAGACATAAGGCCCCCTTAATTTGATTTTGCTCTGTGTTTAGTTTCTGGTCATCGTTTTTAGAGGTGAGGCGCCTATTGGCAAGCCTCACACTCTGGATCATCAATGGCACACACTTGAGGTAGTGGTGCAGCTTCTTCTTGCTGTACCGCATTCAGTTTTGCATCGTGAATGGTTGATTTTTCAGTATCCGTTGCTCCTAAAGAGCGGAGGTAATAGGTGGTTTTCAAGCCACGCAACCAGGCCATGCGATACATGATATCAAGCTTTTTACCCGAAGCCTCGGCAATGTATAAGTTTAATGATTGGGATTGATCGATCCATTTTTGACGACGAGAAGCCGCGTCGATGAGCCAGCGCGGCTCGACTTCAAAAGCAGTTTGGTAACGCTCTTTAAGGTCCGTTGGAATACGGGCAATGCGCTGGATGCTGCCATCGAAGTATTTTAGGTCGTTGACCATCACCTCGTCCCAAAGCTCAAGGGCTTTAAGTTCGCGGACAAGATAAGGGTTAACGACGGTAAACTCACCAGATAAATTCGATTTTACAAATAAGTTTTGGTAAGTCGGTTCTATGGATTGAGAGACACCGCAGATATTTGAAATCGTCGCGGTGGGTGCAATCGCTAGGACATTCGAATTACGCATGCCGTATTGCTTTAACTCAGCGCGCAATTGATCCCAATTCATGGAAGTCTCAGTATTTTGTTGCAGATACTCACCACGTGCTTCTTGTAATAGGGCAATCGAGTCGATTGGCAAAATCCCTTGATCCCATAATGACCCTTGATAGGACTCATAATGACCCCGCTCTTTAGCGAGTGTGCAAGAAGCTTCAATGGCAAAGTAACTCATCGCTTCCATAGAACGATCAGCAAACTCGACAGCTTGCTCTGAGCTGTAAGAGTAACCGAGTTTGTGCAAGGCATCTTGGAAGCCCATCATGCCAAGACCGACAGGGCGGTGCTTTAGGTTCGAGTTGCGTGCTTGCGGTACTGCATAGTAGTTAATGTCGATGACATTATCGAGCATGCGCACTGCGGTTGATACTGTTTGTTTTAGCTTTTCGAGATTTAAGCCATTCTCGTCTAGATGCGCGACGAGGTTTACACTGCCGAGGTTGCACACTGCAATCTCATCGACAGAGGTATTTAAAGTGATCTCTGTGCAGAGGTTAGAGCTATGGACGACACCAGCATGTTGCTGTGGTGAACGTAAGTTACAGGCATCTTTGAAGGTAATCCAAGGATGGCCTGTTTCAAAGAGCATGCCGAGCATTTTACGCCAGAGATTAGTTGCTGAAATGGTTTTACTACGGATTTCACCTCGTTTGGCTTTTTCTTCATAGGCTTCATAGGCGGTTTCAAAGGCATGGCCATAAAGATCATGCAGATCTGGTACTTCATCTGGAGAGAATAACGTCCAGTCTTTATCTTCAGAGACACGCTTTAAGAAAAGGTCAGGCACCCAGTTCGCACTGTTCATATCATGGGTACGACGACGCTCATCGCCGGTGTTTTTACGTAATTCGACAAATTCTTCAATATCCAAGTGCCATGTTTCAAGATAAGCACAGACCGCCCCTTTACGCTTACCGCCTTGATTGACGGCAACAGCGGTGTCATTGACAACTTTCAAAAAGGGCACAACGCCTTGGGATTTACCATTGGTGCCTTTAATGTGGGCGCCCATAGCACGCACTGGCGTCCAGTCATTGCCAAGGCCACCGGCCCATTTTGACAGCAGGGCATTATCTTTGATTGCCCCATAAATATTTTCAAGGTCATCGGGAACATAAGTTAAATAGCAGCTGGATAACTGTGAGCGCAATGTGCCTGAATTAAATAGAGTGGGTGTCGAACTCATGTAATCGAATGAAGAAAGCAAATTATAAAATTCTATGGCACGCGCATTTGGATCATCTTCGTTGAGGGCCAGTCCCATCGCAACGCGCATAAAGAAGGCTTGTGGTAATTCAATACGGGTTTGATCAACGTGCAAGAAATAACGATCGTATAGCGTTTGTAAACTTAAATAGGTAAATTGTAAGTCACGCTCAGGGTTTAACGCTTGGCCTAAGCGTGTAAGGTCAAAGCTGTGTAATTTTTCATCGAGCAGATGGTGCTCAATGCCTTGCTCGATATAGGCTTGGAAATATTGTGGGTAAAACTCTGCCATTTGGCTATGAGTGGCATTGTCCGCAACATTGGTAAAGGAAAGTGCCTCAGTACGTAACTGGTCCATGAGTAAGCGGGCTGTGACATAGGAGTAATTCGGCTCTTGTTCAACTAAAGGGCGAGCGCTCATGACTAGAGCATTGGTGACTTCATGGATGGGTACACCGTCGAATAGATTTTGCTCGATGTCATTTAGAATTAAGTTGGCATCAACATGTTCGAGCTTGGCACAGGCTTCGTTGACTAGAACATGTAGGCGGGCAAGGTCCAAGGGAGCTTGGCTGCCGTCCTTTAAAGTGACATTGAGGGTGCTTTTGGGCAGGTGTGCATTTAGGGCCTCAGCATCTTGGCGTGCTTTTCGGTGTTCTTCACGATAGAGCACATAGGCACGGGCAACTTTATGCTCTCCTGTCCGCATGAGAGTCAGCTCGACTTGATCTTGAATATCTTCGATATGAATAGTGCCACCTTTGGGCATGCGACGAATAAATGTTGCGGTAATGACCGTTGTGAGTTGCTCTACGATGTCGTGAATTCGGCTAGAGCCGCTGGCTTCTTCGCCTTCAACAGCAAGAAATGTTTTTGTAACAGCAACTTTGATTTTATCCGGGTTATAGCCGACGATGTTGCCATTACGACGAATGACATGAAAATCAGGCAAATTGGGGCTGTCTGTGAGGTGGCTTTGCATGCTGGCTCCCTTGATTAAAGTGGTTTTTGTGTTTTTATTGTTGTTGTGATTTTTAAGTATATATTGGGTTTTTAAATTCTCTTTCTACTATATCTAGTATTCTAGAGTAGGTATTGCCAAAAATCTAGGAAAGGATTTTAATCGTCTTTTAGATAAAAAAACAGTCTTGACAGAGCAAAAAAATGCTTATGCTGCGAGGCAGCGTTGCCTTAGTAATTCATTCAGGCTAGCATGGATCGACAATCTACAATCGTTTCTGTTGGTTTTGGTTTTAATTTTTTAGGGAGAGAAGAAGTATGTCACATTTAATGCCGACCTATAATCGTCAGCCTGTCGCTTTTACTAAAGGTGAAGGTGTATGGCTGTGGGATAATCAGGGTAAAAAATACTTAGATGGCTTGGCGGGAATTGCAGTATGCAGCCTTGGGCATTGCCATCCTAAAGTCACCCAAGTATTACAAGAGCAAGCTGCGCAGCTTATGCATGTCTCTAATGGTTTTGAAATTCCAGAGCAAGAGCAGCTCGCCGGTCAATTGTCTGAGCTTTCAGGCTTGGATCAGGTCTTTTTTTCTAATTCTGGTGCAGAAGCGAATGAAGCTGCACTGAAAATCGCCCGACTGTTTGGCCAGAAAAAAGGCATTGATTCGCCTGTTATTATTACGATGCAAAAAAGCTTTCATGGTCGGACGATGGCGTGCATCACGGCATCAGGGAACATCAATATTCAAAAAGGTTTTCAGCCGCTTATGCCTGGCTTTATTTATGCACCGTTTGGGGATAGCGATGCGCTGGAAAAAATCGTCAAAGCCAATGCCAATGTGGTTGCAATTATGGCAGAGCCTGTGCAAGGGGAAGGAGGCGTTCATGTGCCACCGGCAGATTTTTTAGATAATATCCGTCGCATTTGTGATGATAATGACTTGCTGATGATTTTAGATGAGATTCAAAGTGGTGTGGGCCGTACGGGTAAAATGTTTGGCTTTCAGCATTCGAATAGTGTGCCGGATGTAATGACGTTGGCAAAAGCCTTGGGAAATGGTTTTCCAGTCGGTGCCTGTTTGGCTCGAGGTAAGGCCGCTGATTTGCTCACGGTGGGTACACATGGGACAACTTATGGGGGTAATCCTCTCGCGTGTCGTGTGGCGTCTACGGTGCTTGAAACGATGGTCAGCGATAAAGTGATCGAAAATGGTGCTGAAGTGGGTCAATATCTACAAGACCAGTTACGCAGCAAATTTGCTGGCAATGACAAAGTTGTTGATGTGCGTGGTCAGGGTCTATGGATTGGTATTGAAATTCATAAGCCCTGTGCTCCATTACGTGTTGCGGCGATGGAAGAAGGTTTGGTCTTTAATGTGACGGCAGGAAATACGATTCGTTTAGCACCACCGTTAACGTTGAGGAAAGAAGAAGCTGATTTGATGGTTTCTATTCTTGAAAAAATTATCAATAATTTTAATTAAGCCATTATAATCGTTAAAATTGCTGCATTGCGGCCACAGAAAAGAGAAGGCTTTGACTATTGACCTTTGGTTAAAGCCTTTGTAGGCTGTAGATTCAGGATGATTTTTTTGTAATGGATGGAGGTGGGTATGGCCCGTATTTCTTTTTCAGCAGTAGGAAATAGCCCTTTGCAGCGCTTGTTGGGGCATAATCCGCGAATCAAAGAGAAGTGGCTAAGATTACAAAAGGAAATTGTTAAAGAAGGCCACTTAAGCGAATCTCTAAAAGAGGAAGTGCGTCGTGTGCTCGCACATGATCATGGTTATGAGTTGGGTATGGCGCGTGGCTTACCCAGTGAAGAGCATAACGATCCTAAAGTGAAGATGGCTGTGGAGCTTGCGCGTCAGGTAGCTTATGATCACCGGACGATTAATGATGACAATTTTCTTGAGTTAAGCGAGCATTTTTCCGAGCCGGAGATTGCAGAATTATTTGCTTTCATTTGCTTTATTTCTGCAACACAGACATTTGGCGCGATGATGAATCTTGGCGCTCACTCGGTGCAACCGGAAGGGAGTGATGAGAAGGACGTTGCCGTTGAAATTCATAGCCACGGCGCGGTGCAGCAGCGTCGAAATAATACGACAGCAGCATTAGTGACTGAGGAAGTTCTCTGACTCCTGATTTGTTATACTCTAATACTAAAAAAGAAGCCGCTTAATTGCGGCTTTTTACTTGATTTTTGTTGTTTTTATTGTTGGCGTCGGTGTGAGCACACCCTATATGCAGGTCTATCGTCTGCGATTTTAATTTTTCATGAACTATGCTAGTGAATCACTTTTCGGCGACTTTCTTCATAGAGCGCAAGAATGGTTTGGCTGCTGTCTTGGTCGAGTTTTTTGAACCACTCAGAGGTGAGCAATTGATGAATGGGTAGAGTCAGTTCATCGCCCTTTTCATTTAGCATGGTGATGATTTCATAGCAAGGGTGTGAGAGCGATATACTTTTAATCTGTAGCACCAGTATCTCCATTACATATTTTTACATGACCTTAACGTTATACCATCGCCATTCACTAGGTTATAGTGGATAATTCATCATAGAAATTGTCCGCACTTTTTCTTGTATGAATAATGATCATAAATGTTTTAGGTGTTTTGTTATTGTTTGGCTTTTAAAAAATAAAGCTAAATTTATCAATGAGTTTTGATATTTGTTTTTCTGTGTTGTAAATATGTGGAGAAAGACGTATGCCGCTTTGTGGTCGATAGTCAGCAAAAATATTATGGCTTTTTAGCTGGTTTAAAATATTGACGTTATTTTCCTTGAAATCTAAGCAGGCGGTTCCTCCTTTGGCATGATGATTGATTGTGCAGGGCAATGAGGCTAGCTTGGTTTTTAATTGGTCCAATAAAACTTGGTTGTGCTGGTAAATATCGTTGATGTTTAGTTCTGTTATCATCTTTATTGATGCTGCTGCGATTGCAAAGGGCAAAATGGAAGGGGTTCCTCCTAAAAAGCGCTGGGTGTTTGGATGGTAATTAAATTGGTTGGAAAAATTTGCAGGATCAGCACTTGAAAACCAACCGATATCTAGAGGTTTTAGCTTGGGTAAGATCTCTGGGTGGCACCATAAAAAGCCAGCTCCAGGCCCACCGCAGAGCCATTTAACGGAGCTGCCTAACACAATATCGGCTTGCCAATGGCTTAAATCAATGGGGATGACTCCGATTGATTGCGCACAATCAATGATTGTGTATGCATGGTGCTTGCGTGCTGCGGCAATAATGTCTGGAATCTTTTCTTGTATTTCGCTGTTTTGGTAGTTAACGTGAGTGATTAAAACGGCTTGCGTTTTATTATTAATGGCCTCTAGCCATTGGGAAAGCGAGATTTTGCCTTGTGCGCTTTTTATTTTTTAACTTTAAAGCCTTGCGTTTTAGCGATTTGAAAAATGTATTGCATGGATGGAAAGTCCAAATCCGAATAAACGAATGTGTTTTTTTTAGAATCTTTTGGCAATGAATAAATAATTTTAGTGAGTGCCGATGAGAGATTCACTTGAGGGCAAAACAGCTCAGGTCTAGAGTGAAGTAATGTGGCTAATGCTTCACAAAACTTATTCAGTGTGTTCAGCCAGTCGGGCCAGGCTAAGCTTGCAGAGTCAGCCCAGCCTTGGAGAAATTCACCGGCGGCATGTTGGCTAACTTTAGGTAAACAGCCTACGGAGTGGTTGAGTAGGTAAATTCCTTGAGGGAGGTTAAAGTGATTTTGGCTCTTCGTGCTCTTTGCAAAGAGCGTGTCGTGTTGTGCCATATTGACCTCCCCAATCATCCGTCATTTGATTGCGAATCTCCCATAACTCGGGGAAAAAGCGCATACTTAGGCCTTTTTCTAATAAGCTTACTGACCGGCCTTTGAGTGATTTCGCTCCAAAACCGATGGTGCGTTGAATCAGCTGGAGATGACGGTAGCGAAAATGCTGGAAAAGTTCGTCAAATTCGGCAAGTTGTTCGGCGAGCATATAGGGTTCATCGTGTTGATATTTATCATTATAAATATCATTGATTGAAGTATTCTCTTGGGTGAGATAATGTTTTTGAAAAGATAGCCAAAGCGGTTTCGCCATTTTTATGATGACATGAAAGCCTGGAGACTCCTGACCACTACCGTTGCCGAGATTTAATCGAATCAGCTGGTAGTCTTTGGGTGACATGGTCTCTAAAAGGCCCAGATGGTCGATCATGCTCTGCTGGATGCGATGGACTCTATTAAAGAGGGTGAGTGCTTTAAGGCTTTGCTTTTTTTCTAATTGTTCATCGATCTCAAGCAACGTATAGGCAATAAGCTTCATCCATAATTCTTGGACTTGATGGGTAATCTGAAATTGCAACTCATCGTTATTACAAAGCTCGTCATAAGGCTTTTGACATTTAAGCAGATGATCGGTGTTGAGGTATTGTTCGTAATCTGAGGTGCTGCTGCCTTGCATAAGAGTATAAAAACTGTGGCGATCCATGCGCATCTCCCTGATTTGCAAAGTTGCCTGCTTTTATTAGTTTATAAAAATAAATGATTATTTGCCAACAAGTTAGTGAATGAAATATTGCACTGTGGCGACAACTCTTACTGTTTTCATGATTTCATTTTGCCCATAAGAGCCATCGGCGGAGCTGATCGAAAATAGACCCTGTGAAGCATGACGGATGCCATTTAAGTGGCTATGCGAGTTTTTCGCAAACGTTTGTGCGGCTTTTTGGGCATTTTCTGTGGCAAGTGTCAGCATCGTCGGTTTGATTTGATTGAGTTTAGTATAGCGGTAGCGGGTGTTGGAGTTTGTAATAATCACACCCTGTTGGACGAGTTCACCGGTGGTTTGCACAGCTTGGCTGACTCGTCTGACTTGGTTGGTGAGTAAACTGACGCTGGCGTTTGCACTATAGCGAGATTCAGGTTTTCGATTACTGTATTGATTGGCATCATTATCAGTGACTGCAACCGTGTCAAAGTGAATGTGTTGGGCCTTGAAGCCTTGATGCTTTAAAAAGGAACTAATTTCTTTTTGGGCCTTAGCGATATTTTGATAAAGCTGGGGCAAAGAGTTGCTACTGACAGAAAAGCGCAGCTGCCAGGTCGCTTGGTTGGCTTCGACAGTTTTTTCAGCGAGCCCTTTAACGGTGACATAGCGGTTATCACTATGAAAGAAGGTTAAGCCCACGGCAATTAAGGCACCAGCGCCGATCATACCACCGGCAAGAATAAAGCTAGAAAGAGTTCGCATACTATAATAGCCTACTACTTGAAACTAAAATTAAGTTAAAGCTAAGTGTACTGTTTTATTTTAAAATTAGAAAATATAAAAATTTTGGATAAGTTAAGAATGAGATAGAAGGCCTGTTTTTTAGGTGAGGCTGTTAAGAGCACAGGGCTAAATGGGGAGTGAGGATTGTATGATGATTTATTTAGGGTATAAAAAAACCGACAATCGCCGGTTTCTTCTTACATCGCTTTGATGTGTGCGCTAAGGCGGCTTTTGTGACGAGCAGCTTTATTTTTGTGAATGATGCCCTTGTCAGACATGCGGTCAATCACAGGAACAGCCGCTGCAAATGCATTTTGAGCAACTTCTTTGTCACCAGCTTCAATCGCGCTGACTACTTTTTTGATGTAAGTGCGTACCATAGAGCGTAGGCCCGCATTGTTTTGGCGACGGCTCTCAGCCTGACGCGCACGCTTTTTTGCTTGTGCAGAGTTTGCCATTTTCTAACCTTTAAAATGTACTTAAAAACCTATAAACCGATAGGTGCACAATTGTCCATATCTTGGCTTGGTTTGTCAAGATCTATAGAGCATACTTTATATTATGAGTGAATCTTGTATAGTGGTATGCGTTTTTGTTTAGATTTTATAAGGCGTTATGAGTCGTTCGTTGCTTAAGTCTATTTCTATTGTCAGTATTATGACCTTGCTTTCACGCATTTTAGGTTTTGTGCGCGATATGGTCTTTGCGCATTTATTTGGTGCGAGCGCTCAAATGGGGGCGTTTTTGGTCGCATTTAAGATTCCAAACTTTATGCGTCGTTTGTTTGCCGAAGGGGCATTCTCGCAAGCTTTTGTGCCGATATTTTCAGAATATAAAGAAAAACAAACAGTTGAAGAAGTCAGGCTGTTTTTATCTCGAGTGATCGGTACGTTAGCGGTTGTATTATGTGCTGTGACTGTATTTGGCATGGTCGCTGCGAAGTATTGGGTGATGGTGTTTGCGCCTGGCTTTGTGCAAGAGGGTAAAGGTCAGCTTGCGCTTGCGACTGATTTACTACGATTAACTTTTCCCTATTTACTTCCTATTTCTCTAACCGCTTGCTTAGCCGGGGTGCTCAATAGCTACCATCGTTTCGCGATTCCGGCGGTGACTCCCGTGATTCTCAATATTATCTTGATTATTGCGGCTTTCTTGGGTGTCTATTACAGTCCGGATCAGGGTATTTATGCGGTCGCTTGGGGCGTGATGGCCGCAGGCTTTGTTCAGTTGTTGTTCTTGGTTCCATCGTTGAAGCGTCAAAATATGCTGGTGTGGCCACGTTGGGGTTGGAGTTCTCCAGGGGTGCAGCGTGTCTTAAAGCTGATGGGACCCGCGATTTTTGGCGCGTCTGTGGCCCAGATCAGCTTATTATTGGATACGGTGTTCGCCTCGTTTTTAAAAACAGGCAGTATCGCATGGCTTTATTATTCGGATCGCCTGATGCAGTTTCCTTTAGGCATGCTGGGTGTTGCACTGGGAACGGTCTGTTTGCCTCACTTATCAACTTATTTTAGTCGCGGTGATGAGAAAAACTTTGCCCATGTCATCGATTGGTCCTTGCGCTTGGTGCTATTACTTGCGGTTCCCGCGGCCATCGGCATTGCTTTTGTCTCAGGGCCGTTGCTTGCCACCTTGTTTCAATACGGTGCTTTTGGTCCCCAAGATGTCTTGCAGGCGCAGAAGAGCTTGATTGCCTTTGCCATTGGCCTGATTGCCTTTATTGCCATTAAAGTGTTGGTTTCTGCATTTTATGCGCGGCAGAATATTAAAACGCCAGTGCGTATTGCGGTGTGGGCAATGTTACTTAATCTAGTGCTCAATGCCGCTTTATTTATCCCACTCGCTCATGCAGGCCTTGCCCTGGCGACATCACTCTCCGCTATCTTTAACATGGTGTTTTTGTATTACTGTTTAGTTAAGCACGGCATTTATCGTGTTTCCAAGCTATGGTGGCAGGTGTGCTGGAAAGTCGTTATCGCGAGCAGTTTAATTAGTCTGCTTTGTTATTTTGGTGTGCCAGACACAGCAGTTTGGCTAAAGTGGCATGCGGGGCAGCGTTTAGGTGGCTTAATTTTAGTGATTCTCGGTGTCGCTGGATTGTATTTTTTTCGTTTTGTATTGCTTAGGGGTTCGCAAGCAGCATTTTCGTTCTTAGCCAAGTGAGGCGCAACTTACGTTTTATCAGGATCTGCGGTATACTCGCATCATTTATAACACGCATGAAATTATAGATAAGTAGTGTAGGCAGATAGCAAATAGTGATGAAAGTGCTACGTGATCGTCGGGGGCAGTGCCAATTCCCATCTGGAGTTGTGGCGACAATAGGAAATTTTGATGGGGTGCATTTAGGTCACCAGTCCGTTTTGGCACAATTAAAAGCGCATGCTGAGCGTTTAGGGTTGCCTGCGGTGGTGATTATATTCGAGCCGCAGCCTGCTGAATTTTTTTTACAAAATGAAGCGCCACGGCGCTTAACTCCCTTACGCGATAAATTACTGGCTTTAAGCGATGAGAAGATTGACGCGGTGTTGTGTCTTTCTTTTGATGCTAGCTTTGCTGAACTTACGGCAGAAGAATTTATCCAGAATATTTTGCTTGACCAGTTGAATGTAAAGCATGTGGTGATTGGTGATGATTTTCGTTTTGGTAAAGGGCGTCAAGGTGATTTTGCATTGCTTTCGAAGCGGGGCGCAGAAAACAACTTTACCGCCAGCCCGGTGGTGACTCTAAGTCAAAATGCTAAGCGCGTGAGCAGTACAGGCATTCGCCAGGCGCTTGATGAGAGTGATTTTGACCAGGCTAAATTACTGCTCGGACGTGCTTATCAATTAAATGGCCGGGTGATTCATGGCGATAAGCGTGGGCGGACGATCGGCTTTCCAACGGCCAATATTGCCTTAAAACGCCCGAGTATTTTGCATGGGGTGTATGTGGTCTCTTGCCAAGTGCAGGGCAAAACCGTATGCGGCGTTGCGAATGTGGGGCAGCGGCCGACCGTCGGCGGCACACGCTGGTTGCTCGAGGTGAATTTATTTGATTTTCAGCATGAAATTTATGGTGAGCATATTACCGTTGAGTTTTTAGCACGCTTACGCGGTGAGCAGCGTTTCGAGTCGTTTGCTGAATTAAAAGCTCAGATATTAAACGATGTTGAAAAGGCCAAAGCCTTTTTTCAGGCTGAAATTAGATTAGATTAGATTAGATTAGATTAGATTAGATTAGATTAGATTAGATTGTTGAAATAAAGGTTAAATAGGGCATGAGCAAGTATAAAAGCACATTGAATCTTCCTGAAACAAAATTCCCGATGAGAGGCAATTTGCCACAACGTGAACCTGGAATTTTACAAACCTGGTATACCAAGAAGATTTACCAGAAAATCAGGGATGCACGTGCCGGTCAGGAGCAATTTATTTTGCATGATGGCCCTCCCTATGCCAATGGCGATATTCACGTCGGTCATGCGGTCAATAAAACCTTAAAAGATATTATCGTCAAGTCTAAAAATTTGAGTAATCTTGACGCCCCGTATGTGCCGGGTTGGGATTGCCATGGTCTACCGATTGAGCTACGCGTTGAGAAAAAAGTGGGTAAAGTCGGTGTCAAAGTGGATGCCAAGACCTTTCGTCAAAAATGCCGAGACTATGCCAAGTCTCAAATTGATATTCAGCGTGAAAGCTTTAAGCGTTTAGGGGTGCTCGGCGATTGGGATCATCCATATTTGACGATGGATTACCAAACTGAGGCGGATATTATCCGTACCTTAGGGCATATTGTGAAACGGGGTCACTTACACAAAGGCCATAAGCCGGTGCACTGGTGTGTGGATTGTGGTTCGGCTCTGGCCGAAGCTGAAGTGGAATACGAAGATAAAACTTCTCCAGCGATAGATGTGCGCTTTAGTGTGGTTGACCACAAAGCGTTTTGGGACTGTGTACCGGCCGCGCAGAAGGTTGATGAATCACGTTCGGTATCATTCGTTATTTGGACGACAACGCCTTGGACCTTGCCTGCCAATCGCGCGGTCGCACTGGGTGCTGATATTGAGTACAGCGTGTTATTTACCGGTCAAGAGTATCTAATTGCTGCGAGTGATTTAGTTGAACAAGTCAAATCACGTTGGAATATTGCCGATGCTACTATCATTGCTCACTTTAAAGGGGCAGATTGTGAGCGCTTAGAGGCGCAACACCCACTCTTTAAGGATCGCATTGTGCCGGTAATCTTAGGTGATCATGTGACAACAGAATCTGGAACCGGGCAAGTGCATACAGCACCTGCGCACGGCCCTGAAGATTATCAAGTCGGCTTAAAATATGATTTGCCTTTAGAAAACCCAGTCGGAGGTAATGGCTGCTTTATCGCAGGAACGTCATTATTTGAAGGCTTGCATGTTCGCAAGGTGGATCCAGAGATTCTAAAAGCGTTGGCAGAGGCAGGTAAGTTACTTGATTCGACGACGATAGAGCATAGCTATCCGCATTGTTGGCGCCATAAAAGCCCGATTATCTTCCGTGCGACCCAACAATGGTTCGTCAGTATGGATAAAGAAGGTTTACGTGAGCAGGCACTCTCAGCCATTAAAGAGGTGACTTGGTTGCCGGGTTGGGGGCAGGCGCGTATCGAGGGGATGATTGAAGGCTCGCCGGACTGGTGTATTTCCCGTCAACGCACCTGGGGTACACCGATTACTTTCTTTGTGCACAAAGGCAGCGGTGAATTGCACCCACGTACCGAAGAGCTAATCGAACAAGTGGCTTTATTAGTTGAGAAAGGCGGTATAGATGCTTGGTTTGAGCTAAAAGCAGAAGAGTTACTCGGCGCTGATGCTGAGCATTATGATAAAGTGACCGATACTTTGGATGTTTGGTTTGATTCAGGAGCGACGCATGCCACCGTTTTGGGCCGTCGTGAAGAATTAAAAGCGCCAGCAGATTTATATTTAGAAGGTTCTGATCAGCACCGCGGCTGGTTCCAATCGTCACTGAAAATCGCCTTAGCTGAACGCGGTGAAGTGCCTTATCGTGAGGTATTAACGCATGGCTTTACCGTTGATGGCCAAGGGCGCAAGATGTCTAAATCCTTGGGGAATGTCATTTCACCGCTTGATGTCGCTAAAAAACTTGGGGTGGATGTGTTGCGCTTATGGACGGCAGCGACCGATTACAGTACAGAGATGGTTGTGTCCGATGAAATTTTAAAACGTACGAGCGATATGTACCGTCGCTTGCGTAATACAGCCCGCTTTTTATTAGCGAATTTACATGATTTTGAGCCAAGTAAAGATAAAGTTGCTAGTGATAATCTAGTGGCTATTGATCGTTGGGTGATGGATAAAGCAGCGTTATTACAAGAAGAGGTGATAGAGGCTTATAATAGCTATCAATTCCATTTGACCTGTCAAAAGGTCCATCATTTTTGTGCCGTGGATTTAGGCGGTTTTTATTTGGATGTCATTAAAGATCGTCAGTACACCATGAAAGCAAGCGCAAAAGCGCGTCGTTCAGCACAAACAGCCATGTTCCATATTTTAGAAGGCTTAGTGCGTTGGCTCGCGCCGATCTTAAGCTTTACAGCCGATGAGCTTTGGGGATATTTGCCCGGAAAGCGTGAAGAGTCTGTGCATTTAGCGACTTGGTATGACTTTGATGAAGTCTCTGCTACGAAGGTTGCCAGTCAGGATTTCTGGACTCAGATGATGAATATTCGCAATACTGTTAACAAAGAGTTGGAGAAAAAGCGTGCGGAGCATGTGATCGGCTCAGCCTTAGATGCGGCGGTGACTCTATATGTTAATGACGATTTATTTGCGCAATTAAATAGCTTGGGTGATGAGTTGCGCTTTGTCTTTATGACCTCACAAGTGACTTTACAACCCTTAGCTGAAGCACCTACTGGAGTTGATACTGAATTAAATGGTCTGATTGTTATGGTTCAGCCTTCAGAAGCGACGAAGTGTGAGCGTTGTTGGCATCATCGTGATGATGTCGGTGAAAATGCGTATCATCCGACACTTTGTGGCCGTTGTATTGAAAACGTTGAAGGTGCCGGTGAGGAACGGGTGTATGCCTAGTTCGAACCCGGGTAAAACACAGGGGCAATTGCGTTACCTGTGGCTCAGCCTGATTGCTTTGTTGCTGGATTTAGGCTCCAAGTGGTGGGCGCAGTCTTCTTTGCATTATGCTGAACCTAATCATGTATTGTCGTTTTTAAACTGGACCTTATTGTATAACCAGGGGGCGGCCTTTAGCTTCTTGAGTGGTCAAGGTGGTTGGCAACGTTGGTTATTTACGGCGATTGCTCTAATTGTCTGTGTTGTTGTGGTGAGATTGCTTGCGAAAATGCCACGTCATCAGCATTTATTTGCCGCAGGTTTAAGTTTGATTTTGGCCGGTGCTTTAGGTAACGTGATTGATCGCTTACGTTTTGGATATGTGATTGATTTTATTGATGTGCATGTGGCAGGTTATCATTGGCCGGCTTTTAATATTGCGGACTCGGCCATTTGTGTTGGTGCCGTATTATTGATTTGGCAGCAATTACGCAAAAGTGAAAAGAAGTAGTAAGAAATGAAAGTAGTTAAAGAAGATAGCGCGGTTGTTTTTCATCTTTCGTTATTGTTAGAAGATGGTTCAGCGGCAGACAGCACGCGTGTTAATGGTAAGCCGATGTGTTCGATTATGAATGACGGCAGCCTAACGCCGGCCTTGCAAGAAAAACTACTTGGTATGAGTATTGGCGATAAGAAAAAATTTACTTTAAAACCTGAAGAAAGTTTTGGCCAGCCGCGAGAAGAAAATATCCAGCGTTTTGATAAACATCGCTTTGGTGATGATATGTCCCTAGAAGTAGGTAGTATTATTGCCTTTGAACAAATGGGGCAAGGCAGTTTACCGGGTCAAGTGCGTAGCATTGAAGGTGAAGAGGTTGTTATCGACTTTAATCATCCTCTTTGTGGCCATAATGTGACCTTTGATATTGAAATTGTTGATATTGATCCAGAAATTACTTCTTAACTTGTCTGATTTTTTTTGGCTATATGGCTGTTTTATTCATAAAGCAGCCGTTTGCAAGATAAAATTAGGTGTCAGCCCTAAAATGCATTCCTAACAGTAAATGTATCTGCATGAGAATGGATATGTTTAGTGTAGAAGTGAGTAAATAGCACAAGATAAGCCTCAAGCGTTATGCAGAAAAATGTTGAATGACTTTTGCATAATTGTTAATGGCTTGAAGTAATTTAAACTGGTAAAAGTCCGTTAAATTAGGGGTTGGGCTTTTAGAAAGGTGCAAGTCAAGCCCCCCTTGTTTTTCTAGCCAAATCTCAGTAACTGCTTTTTTTCCTGTTGAATAGGCACTGCACGGAGTGAGCAGGGTGAGTTGGGTAAGGTCTGGCGTATAATTTTGATTGAAAGAAAGGATGGTGGCGCTTTTAAAGTTAAGTGGTACGAGTTGGTTATGTTTATTGGTGGTTAAACTGCCATTACTGATAAATGCTTTAAGACTCGCATGTTGATAGGGGATTGAGCGTGATTTTTCGCGTTTTAGAGGCCACCAGAATTGAATCGCTTTATCTAAATAGAGGGTGCTCGTGCACTGGTAATAACGTTGCCCTTGCTGATTTGTGAGCGCTGCAAGCCTTAGTTCTATGGCGGCAAGCCCTTTAGGGAGCTGGCTGGCTGAGCTTATATTTAGGTTAAAGCTTTGTGCGTACTGAGCATTATAGGCGGTGAGGGTGTAAGGCAGCTTTTGTGAGTTAGTACTGTTTGTGTTTAGGGAGGTGCAGGCGCTTAATAACAGTGTGCCTGATGCTAGAGAAATTGAAATAAGGGTGTTTTTTTTAATGACCATGATGGTATCGAGTGGGCAAGCTATATTTTTATATTACTTTCAATAAGTTGGCTTGTTTTCTCGTTTTTCCTTGTATATATTCATTTTAATTTTGTCTGGTATATTACCGAATAATTGTTTTTGTTGAAATAAAAAACTCCCCATGAGAATAAATTAATTGATGGGGAGTGATCTTGTGAGTGAATATATTAGGTCAATTGGAATTCAAGCGCAGGTCCTAAGGCGTGCGTAGATCTCGTCTTGGACTTTTAAGCGTCGGCGCTTGAGGTGGGAGGCCGTCATCACTGATTCGGTCTTGTTAATTTGTTTATCAATATGATGAAACTCGTGCCAAAGGTGGTGAAATTCTTGGTCGTTTTGTTTGAGTTGCGTACAGGTGTCTTTATATGGTGCAAATTCTTCGCTTAAACTATGGTGTTTACTTAGCATGTTAGGCCCCTTGCGTTACAGACTCACCTGTAGAGTAAGACTGCGCTGAGGCTTGTGAGTTCAGGATGATTTTTTCAGCTTGATGGTCGCAAGATTCTCTTTCATTTTTTTAATGGTGTTAATAAAGTTCTCAAGCTCGTTATTGCTAATATTCTCTAGAGATTGTGGACGAAACTCATCACCGATGGCGCGGATCTTCTCGATAATCGGGTTTGATGCGGAGGTTAAATAAAGGCAACGAGCGCGACGATCCTTCGGTGCGATTTCTTTTCTAAGCCAGTTTAAGTCAACAAAATGATCGAGAATACGCGTCAAGCCTTGAGGCTCGATATCGAGAAATTCGGCGAGCTGAACTTGAGTGAGACCTGGATTTTGGTAGATGGCATAGAGCGCGCGGCGTTCTGTTGGACCGATGCCAAGACCCTGACTGCTGGAGGAGTAAATACGCCGCCACCAGTTACTGACATCACAGATAAGAAATTCAAGTTCGTCGAGTTGTTGCATGAGAGGTTAGCGCTCCTGATTTGCTCTTTTTGTGTTGATTTTGAATATAAATGCAGCCGATGCCTGAGAGGCAGACCAAAACTATGCCGCCTAGCATAAGTAAGCTTGTGGCTGCATGCAAGAAAATAACAGCAATGAGAACGGCAAAGACGATATTACTGTAATACAGCGTTGAAACGACTTGTGCATCAATAAGTTGCAAGGCAAGTGTGAGGGGGAACTGGGTAAAAAAGAATAATAGACCGGTGGTCAGAATCACCGGGATAAAGTGAATAGACAAATCAGGCTGATTGATGAGAAGGAAAATGCCCGAAATAATGCTGGAGAGAAAAAAGTAATAAAAGGCACTGGTGAGGCCTGAGTCCTGATCAGCGGTTCTACGGATAAAGAGCATAGAAGAGGATACACAGGCTCCGGCGGCAAGAGCGAAGAGAGCGCCCCCATGTAAAAAGCCTGCTTGACTAGGGTTTAAGATAATTGCAACGCCAATAAAGCCAATAATGATCACCGGCCAAAGTTTGTGGTTGATTTTCTGTCTGAAAAATATCAAGGCTAAAAATGGCGTAAATAAGGCTGCGGTATTAGATAGCAAGACTCCATTGACAAGGGGGATCGTTTTTAAGGCGAAAAAATAAGCAATAGCTGATGCCCAGGCTAAATAAAGCGCGGATGATATGAAAATGAAGGTAATTGGTTTTAAATTGATTCTTTACCGATGTTCGGTTTTGTTTGCCAATAATCGGCAATATCAAGATCAAGCAAATCAGGCTCTGAGCAAAAACAAAGAGACTCAATGGAACTTCTGGGTGGTTTTTAATAACTGCCGCCAGGCTCGCATAACTTAAGGCGCTAAATAAGGTGAGTACTATGCCCTTTAGAGTTGCTGAATGTGTCATCTCAAGTCCAAAATATAATAAACTTTATTTATTATATTTAATGTTGATTATAATTCAAGTTTATTTTATTCGATTGCTATACTTTACGGTTATAAGCGCAATTCAGTGGAGAGGGTGAATATGGTGGGAAAAAGCACGTTTCTTACCGTTATTATGTTGTTTCCATTGAATTTTATGTCTGCTATTGCCATGGATATGTATATTCCCTCGATTCCAGATTTGCAGGCATTGTGGCCTGATAAGGTGCATTGGATCCAGTGGAGCTTAAGTATTTTTATTTTAGCGCTGGGGGTGGGGCAGATTATTGTCGGGCCACTAAGTGATGCCTTTGGGCGTTTGAAGGTCGTGTATACCGGCTTTTTTTTGTACATCAGTGCATCTGTTCTCACTGCTTTATCACCTAATGCCGAGTGGTTGGTGGCGGCGCGCTTTATCCAAGGCATGGGGGCTTGTTGCTGTATGGTTGCTGTCAATGCCATTGTTCGTGATGTCTATGAGGGAGAGGGCGGTGCTCATGTGATCAGTTACATTTCTAGTGCGGTGGCATTAGCGCCGGTGTTTGCCCCCTTTATTGGTAGTTATTTATCGTGGCAAATGACTTTTTGGGTGTTAGCAATCTGTGGGGTCTTGCTGTGTGTGCAGATGATGATTGGCTTGCAAGAGACTTGCCATAAGCGCCAAACGGAGTTATTGAATATTAAAGCTTGTTTGCGGGTGTATCGAGCGTTATTTTTTGCATCGGCAATTTTTCTTTCATAGTTTAGTGACGCTCTGCAGTTTTAGCGTGTTGTTTTTGTTTTTTTCTTTTTCACCTTATTTATTAATTGATCGTTTGGGGATTGCCAAAACAGAATTTGGTTATTGGTTTGGTTTAAATGCCTTAGCGTTAATGGTCACTAGCTTTATCGGTGGTTTTGGCGTGAAGTATTTAAGTATTCGCTTTTGGATGGGGCTTGGGTCCTTGTGCATGTTAGTGGGTGGTTTGATGATGACGGCCTGGCTGTATTATTCAGGCTTAAGCTTGGCGGCGGTGATGGTGCCGATGTTAATAATTAGTGCGGGAATTGCTTGGACCGTCTCCCCTTCGGTGGCAGGGGCAATGACTCCTTTTGGGCATGTTGCTGGCTCTGCTGCGGCTTTACTTGGCTGTATTCGTTTTGGTGGTGCTTCGATTGTTGTGACTTTAATGGTCACTTTAGGGTCGATGAGTGCCTTGTATTTTGCCAGTTGTGTTTGTATTTTGTCTTTGGTTACGTTAATTAGCTTTATTTTCATTATTAAAAGAAGGCATACTGTTGTATATTGATAGAGAGTGAGGCAGAAAAGCCACGATTATGGAGCTAAGGGCAAACCTATTATGAGTAAAAAAGATAACGAAAAACAAAGTGTAAGTTGCCAAGACAAGTTCATTGAACAGCTTATTGAGAAAGGCGAAGAGGTGAATATCTTTTTGATTGGCGGTCAGCGTATGACAGGTAAAATTATTCAAACGGATCGTTTTGTTATTACCATTGAAGATCAACGTAAAAGCCCAATGATGATTTACAAGCATGCAATTTCGACGATTTGTGAGCAAGGCTACCAAAAAACACATTCGAACAGTTATGGTCAGCAGCGCCGTAATACGTTTTAATTATTAAGTTACCTTAAATTATTCACGCTTAGGCCATGAAGATGATTTAGCTTCGTGGCTTTGCATGCTGCATTTAATTTTATTGATCCAATACTGGCTTAATCATCAATGATTCATATTATCACCCTACTTTAATTCAGTTGAGTTTTTAATTGAAGGTGATTAGTATGGATTGTTACAAGTTTCTTACAAATTAACGATGTTGCAAGGATGCAAGATGATTAAAAAAATACTGCTTTTTTTGAGTGTTACTCTAGCTCTCTTTACTCCTTTAATGGCATTTACCGCGAGTTCTTACCCGGTTACATTTAAAGATGTCTATATCACTGATCCTATTGATGGAGTTCAAATTTCAGCAAGGGTCTATTATCCTGAGGTAAAAAGTCCTGTGCTTTTCCCAGCGATTGTTATGCCTAACAGCTGGGATATGAATAAATTTGAATATATTGTCCAAGCGAAGGATTTTGCTGAAGAGGGCTATGTTGCTCTGACGTATAGTGCGCGGGGGTGGGGCAGTTCGACAGGTAAAGTCGATGGTGGTGGGCCAAATGATATGGCAGATATTAAGGCAATCCTCGACTGGTTGCCCAAAAATACACCAACGGATGCATCAAGAGTTGGCATGGCCGGTATTTCCTATGGCGGGGGGTTATCATTGCTTGCTGCCGCTCATTTTCCGACTCAAGTTAAAGTCGTTGCTGCGATGAGCGGTTGGGCTGACCTTTATGATTCTTTGGACGGTAACGGCTCTCCTGCACGAGTTTGGGGAGAATTATTATTGCAAACAGGAAAAGTTCTCGGGCATTTACCAGAAGAGATTCAACAAAACTATGACAATATCACTGAGCATAGAAACATGGCCGAGACCATTGCTTGGGCTAAAGAGCGTTCGCCGGATTTGGCTGAAAATTTAGCAACCCTTAACCAGTATCAAACACCGATTTATTTAAGCAATAATTTTGAAGATCGTTTATTTAAGCCGAATTATTTACTCACTTTCTTTAATCAGCTAAAAACAAATGATAAATACATGGATTTAAACCAAGGTATTCATGCGACGGCTGAGCTTTCAGGTTTAGTGGATATTGCTGGGGCTGATAAGTCTAATTATGTTTGGAATCATGTGCATGGTTGGTTTGATCATTACCTTAAAGGTGTGAATAATGAGTTTGTCGGCCAGCCTAAGATTAATATGCAGGTGCGCCAGAGTAAGCAATATATTCATATTAATCCAGTCAATAGCAATGATATTCAAGAAACTCACTATTATTTATTACCGCGTCACTTAGAATCAAAAATTATTAAAGACAGTGCTTATCATCGCTATGGTTCTCTTCAATCTGTAGCGCCGAATGAAATTTTAGCAACTAATCAGATCAACGCGGATAAAATTACTGGGATTTCATCGGGTGTACCTATTTTATCTTCACTATTACAACCCTTTGTTTCCACACCTGCTTATTTCCCTTTGGTCAGTACTAATGGGGCGATAACGTATATTTCAGCACCGGTGACCGAGGATAAATTAATTGCAGGAACCGCAGAAGTGACGGCTTGGGTAAAACCTAGTTCAGAGAAAATGCAGCTTATTGCCTATTTATATGATGAATGCACCACGGGTTTATGCAAAGGCTGGGGAACCTTGATTAGTCATGGGCCGGTGACGTTGTATCATGCTGCAACTTCGCAAGCACAAAAAGTAGTGATTCCGTTGCGCTCTGCGGCCTATGAGTTGGCTAAAGGTCATGCATTAGCATTGGCCTTTGCAACGCACGACTTATTGTATACACCACCGGCGTCAGAAAATTATACTATCGAGTTTAATTACCCAGCCGTTGAACCTGCTGAGTTGGTGGTGCCTTATTATCAGGGTTAAATGTTTAATGTTAGAAATAGAGCAAGGTAAAATGACCACAGACCGCCCATTTATGGGCGGTCTTTTTTGTAGTTATACAGGTTAATGTCAGAAGTGATGAATGAGCAGTAAATCCTGTTGATTTGCTTATTTTTTAAATTGCTCTTTGATAAAGTCAATGCGCTGATCTGCTGCTTTGTGTTCGGTTTGCTCTTCTATTAAACGTAAGCGATGCAATAAGCCGACATCATTAGCGATTTGTATATTTAGGCCTGGTCGGGCATTAAGTTCGAGCATTAAAGGGCCTTTATCTTTATCAAGGATAATATCCACGCCTAAATAACCAAGTTGGGTCAGTTCATAGCAACGTGCAGAAAGGCTTAAAAAACTGATCCCAATGCGGAATTTGTAAGCCTGGGACGGCATGACCCGTATCAGGATGTTCATGAATGGGGTCATTCATCCATACTCCATCTAGAGTCATTCCAGTCACTAAGTCGACACCAACACCGATAGCACCTTGATGAAGATTTGCCTTGCCATCGGAGAGCCGTGTGGGTAGACGGACCATTGCCATCACCGGATAGCCTTTTAATACGATGACACGGATATCGGGTACACCCTGATAACTGATTTTCTCGAACAGTGGATCAAATTGCACACGGTATTCAATCATTGCTTGATCACGTTGTCCGCCTAAGCTATAAACACCACTTAAAATATTAGAAATATGATGACGAATATCTTCGAGTTGTAATAAAGCACCACTGACTTTGCGAAAGCGTTCGTCATGACGATTGGTAATGACTAAAATACCATCGCCGCCGGCACCATGTGCCGGTTTAATCACAAAGTCTGTTTTATTTTCTAAGATGCTAGTGAGGTTATGGGTGTCATGATCGGTTTTAATGGTTGCATAGAGCTCAGGGACAGCAATGCCATCTTTTATTGCTAGCTCTTTGGTGATAATTTTATCATCGACTAAAGGGTAGTATTTACGCTGGTTGTAGCGAATAATAAAATCAGCATTACGCTGATTGATACCCAAAATACCTTTTTTTTCGAGTGCGCTATAGGTCTTCCACAAGTTAATCATGACTTGCTCGCAAAGGCTTTAAAGCGCAATAGTTCAGAGAGTCGATAACCTGTATAACGGCCAATCAATAGCATAAAGGCAATAATAATTAAAGTTAATCCTGGAAAAGCAAAGGCCCAATAGGTGATTAAACTATTGGTCATAACGATAAAGGCGAGTACGGCCGTAATTAAGCTGCCGGTTGCGGCAATTAAAGCTTCTTGTGGGCCGCGTTCATCCCAAAGGATAGAGATACGTTCAATCGTCATGGTTAATATGACCATCGGAAAGAGTGCAATCGATAAGCCGCGCTCAAAGCCAAGTCGATAGCTAAAGATGCTGATCATTGCCATCATCAGGACGACAAGGGTTAAAATCACTGCAAGCCTTGGGACTAATAATAAATGAAGTTGATTAAGGTAACTTCGGGCAAGTAGTCCGATAGAAGTCACTAAAACAAATAAGATAACCCCCCAAAGGACATGGGTCTCACGAAAAGCCAATGCAATAAGTACTGGCATAAAGGTCCCTAATGTCGTCACACCAATGAAACTGCGTAATAATAAAATCACTAATACACCGATTGGAACGGTCATTAATATTTTATAAACATCCTGAGTTTGTAAGGGTAAACTCAATAAAGTGAAGTTAATAAAGTTTGTGGCTTTTTCAGCATGGTCGGGTTGCAAGAAAGTGAGTGCGTTTAAGTGGCTTTCTGATACGGTGAAAGTCACTTTTGCTTGCTTGGCGCCAGATATTTGTAATAAAGGCTGTTCTCCTTGCGACCAGAGCATCATGTTGTCGGGTAAGCCTTGTGAGGCGGTTACCGGGTTAAAATACAGCCATTTTTCTCCATTAAAACTTGCAATCCAAGGGATGGGCTGAGTTGTGCCAGGCAGTAGGTAAATACCATAAACGACTTTCGTCGGAATTTTCGCCAAAGAGAGTAAGCGTGTTATTACCACAGCACGCTTTAAGGGTGAATCTGCACCTTTAAGAAGTAGCTCGGCATTATGATCCCCTTTTTGGTTTAATAAACGAATTGCCTCATGGGTAAAGCTTGCAATATCTGCGGATTTTTGCCGTATCGGCGCAAGTAAGGCATCTGCTGCGACTTTTTGGCTGCTGATAAAAGGATAAGGTTCTGTGGCTTGTGTGGGCGCTGTGATTTTGCCTGGTTGGTTTTGTTGATGCACAACAAAGTGATAATAAAGGGCTTGTAAGCCTTTAGCACGCCGAATTGACCAGGTTACTGTACGTTGCCCGTCTTTTTTACTGGAGGCGTAGCCATAGTTGCGCGAAATAAATTTTTCATTGAGAATTTTCATATTATCTTGATAGGTACTGGGCAGGGTGAGTTCCGCCTTAATGGGTTTATTGTTTTCGGGTTGAAACTGTACTTTGGCCTCGACGGTCCACACGGATGTTTCCGCGCTGGGGGTTAGTGGCGTGTTGAGTGTTTTAACTTGGTAGAAGGTCAGGGCGATACCGATAACAAATAAAATAGCAACGAGAAGCTTAAAGTGAAGGTGGGTGCTGATTCTCATAGTGTAAGCTCACTTTTTGAGCAGTGCGGCTTTGTAGCAAATTTTTCAGCAGGATCGATTAAACGATTAAACTTGGTAATTGCATCACGGCCTAATAAAATGGGATACATAAAGTTGCGACGATCCAGAATGCTAAGCTCTACTCTCTCGACCTCGGAGCCTAAACAAACAGGTAAAATAATCACCGGGCGTCTGGCTAAACTATCTTTTTCCGAGCCTTGTTTGCGGCGCTCTTTAATATGAATATAGCGAGCAACAGGTAAGGTGAAGCGATGGCTGATATGGCGCTTCGGGCTTTCGAAAGTAAAAGAGATATAATCCTTACCCTCTTTGCTAAATGACTTTAAATCAAAACCACTGATCGCTCCGACTTTAGCACCGGAATCGATACGAGTGCGTATCCCTTCATCAATAAATGGGATTTTTGTGTGTTCGACAGCGCCGATGATAGTTTTGGCTGCGCTAAGTGAAGAAAGCATCAGGAATAACCCTGCTACAAGTGAGAGTTTGCCAGTAAATTGTTTCATATGTTTTTGATTGTCTTGTCGTTTTAAATTACTATAATTCAAGCTTAATTAAGGCATTCAGGTCAAGCGACAACTCGAGATTTTTGTGGATTGCCTTATCACAAATCATAAAAATACTGAAATTAATCGTAAGCATAATTGTTATTTGGTGTTTTTATTCGGAGGTTGTTTTAAATAGAGTGAGATTAAAGATTGCATGTTTTGTCTAGGCAAACTTTGGGTTTTGAAATAGGGCTTAAGCAAAAGCTGAATAAAGCTAATTTTATTCAGCTGTGATCTATAGAGTGATAAATAGGTTGAATAGAAAACGTTATTTTTTATTTTTCTGTAAGCGTTGTGCTAGCCATAAAAAAATTAAAGAAAGGACGATGTAAGCAGGTAGAATTAGAAAAGCGTGTTTGTAATCTTGTGTTGAAAATACGGGAGCATCATGAAGCTTGTGCCCATCCCAGCCTAAATCGAGTAGGTGACCGATAAAAGGCTCTGAAAGTGCACCACACAGCGCATCACCGGTGTTGATCATTGCAGTGACAGTACCGACTAAAAATAATGAGTTTAGGTTTTTAGCGAATGCGAAACCGAGCATAAAGGCGCCGACACCAAAACCAAAGATAAAGATGAATGCACTAAGAAGCAGCATCGGTGGGGTGATATAAATAATGCCAATGAGGCTGATCAAACTGATGAGACCTCCTAACACCATGCAGAACTCGGGGCGGGTGGTTCTATCAGCGAGGTAACCAAAGGCCGGGCCACCGAAGCCAAAGCCGATAAAACCGAGTGTGGCAAGGGAAGCGGCATGGGTAGAACTGAGCTGGTAGGCCGTTTGCAAGAAGGGTTGGCCCCAAAGTCCTGAAAATACCGCAAGCGGTGCAAAGGCAAAGCCACTGTACAGGGTTAAAAACCAGTTACTGGGTTGTGTTAATACACTAAGATAATCTTTAAGTTTTAATGTTGTCGCTTTGACCTTGGCGGTTTGGCTCATGGCAGGTGAGGCATTACGCATAAAAATAAAGAAAAAGGATGAGATTAAAAAGCCGATAAGTGCACAAGCGAGTAAGCTGTCGCGCCAGCCTGTGAGCTCAACAAGTTTTGCTAATGGCCCGCCACCGATCGCAGCACCAATCATTACCCCAGTAGGCAGTAAACCGCTGATAAAGGCAAAACGTTCTGGTGGGAAATAATCGGCAGTAACCTTAAGGTAAGTGACTGTGGCAAAGGCTGCGCCGACACCCATCAAGCTGCGGCCGATTTCGGCGAACCACAAGGCATGTGCATTGGCAAAGAGGATGGTGCCGATGGCGCTGATGGCAATGGCCCCTGAGGCTAAGTAGCGGATATTGAAGCGATCAAGCATGGGACCAGCAAAAATTTGCATAATAAAATAGCTATAAAAGAAGGTGGCAGCTAGGTTGCCTAAACCTGCGCCTTCAAGCTGAAAGCTTGCCATCAGCTCTGAGGTCATCACCGAAGGCGAGATTTGTAAGAGATATTTATAAAAGAGGAAAAGGGTGCACAGACCGATGAGAAATGTTGCGTAATGGCCCACCTTAATAGGTTTGCGATAGTCGAGCTGCTTGGTATTTGAATTCATAACACCTTCCATACTTAAAAAAAAAGCCCCGGACCGTAAGGTGCGGGGCTTGTTAACTGAATGCTAAGTTAGCGCCTGCACCTTCTTAAAGGTAAGACGACGACCACCACGACAGTGTTGACAATAGAGTGTAATAGTGAGGTGGTTAAATGCACAGTTGCAGGACCTTTAATCTTTATAAAGAATATACAGTTTAGTTACAGTAGCAAAAACAAAATTAGTCTGTCAAGCTTTAGAATACGGTACATCTTAGTTCAGTTCAATGTGAGGAGGAGTGCGATGGCTCAAGTTTCAAGTTTAGGCTCACCTAATAATGTGTATAGCACAGCAACACCATTTAAAAATCAGAGAGAGTGGGCAGAGGTTTTATTGAATATGCCCACAGAGCTTTTTGAAACGTATCAAAGTATGTTGGAAAAGCAACTTGCTGGTGCTGTCGCTGATGGGCGGCCAACGAAAGAGCTAGAAGGGCAAATCGCATTTTCGCACGAAATACAGAAGAAGCGGCAGCAGTTAGGGCTGGATCGTAATGTTACTCCTAACCCATTGCCTACTCCTTAGAGTAACAAATGACAGAACACAGCACCGATGCTTGCTCCGATGCAGGGGCCGATGACGGGAATCCAGGCGTATTGCCAGCGTGAAGAGCCTTTGCCTGCAATGGGCAGTAAGGCGTGCGCGATACGTGGACCTAGGTCACGCGCCGGGTTAATCGCATAACCGGTCGGGCCGCCTAGAGATAAGCCAATACCCCAGACGAGCATGCCGACAAAATAGGGCACTAAGCTTTCATAGGTATGACCATGGGCAAAGTTGACAATGGCACCGATGCCAAAGATGAGGGCGAAGGTGCCGATGATCTCTGTGAGTAAGTTACCTATTTTGTGATCGATTGCGGGTGTGGTGCTAAAGACATTGAGCTTGGCTTCTTTATCGTCAGTAATGCGCCAGTGAGGTAAGTAAGCGAGCCAGACGAGTACCGCGCCAGTAAAGCAGCCAAGAAACTGCACCGCCATGCGTTCGATGACTTGGACGGGTGAGTAATATATACCTAAAAAGAGTTTAGCTAAGGTGACCGCAGGGTTGATATCAGCTTGCGTTGAGCCTGTGGAACTGGCAACAAAGACACCAATCATAACCGCGAAGGCCCAGCCAGTGGCGATGACCATCCAGCCTGCCATGTAGCTTTTCGAGCCTTTTAGTACGACACCGGCGACGACACCACCGCCAAACAAAATAAGGAATAGGCTGCCGAGAAACTCACCAAGTAGATAATGCATGCTTATAATTTGACCTTGATTGAATAAATATTCATTCATTTAAGCAAGTTTTGTATAGAAAATCCAATGTTTTTTAAGTTGCCTTTTGAAAAGTTTAGGATTATTTGTGAAAATATAAGCCCAAAAGAGGGAGTCGCAGTTTGTTAGCTGTGATAAAAAACACAATGGATAGTAAGTGAGTCAGTGATGAATAATATTTATATGATATCTTTAGTAACGGCGTTATTTGCGGTTATCTTTACTTTCTTAAGTTTGAACACTATTCGGCTACGCCAGAAATATAAGGAAGGCTATATTCCGACACAGCCTGAACTGATCCGAGCACACCGCGCCCATGCGAATTTTTCTGAATACGTACCGCTGAGCTTGTTGTTATTATGGGCGGTGGTGTTATGTAAAGGGCCATTATGGCTGTGTGCATTAATCGCGGTGATCTTAGTTGTTGGCCGCCTTTGTCATATTTATGGTTTATTGAAGAGTGAGGCACAAGATTCACCTTCTTTTAGGTGGAGAAAGTGTGGCATGATGCTAACGTTTTTTCAGTTTGATATTAGCGAGTTTATATGTTTTTTCATTTCTGTCTGAAAATTATTTATATTGCTATCATTTGAATTTTATACTTGATTGATTTTAATAGATTTTAAATTGGGTAACGGGGTGTGTAAGCTCTGGAGTGAGTTCAGGCTGTGACTGGCTCACTGTTTTATGGTATTGCTGATTGCAGTATTTGCTAGGTTGTTTAATTTTAGGGTCAGAAAAAGGGTGCATAATAATCAGCTTTTTGCACAATATTTATATTCCCAAGTATTCCTAGCAGTTGGCTTTTGAAAGTATTTATTTCTCAGATTCATCATATTCTTTAGTAATGATGCCCAGACGGTCTTGATAGACATAGCTTGCGTAAGCCTGATTAATAAATTGCTTGATGTGACCTTGCTTGATCATTTTTGCGAGTTCTTGGCTAAAGCGTTGGTAAATCGCATCGCAAGCGGCGTGTTTGGCGAAGGCAAAGTAAATGCCTGCCGCTGAAAATGGTTTCTCTAGGGCGATAATTTTATTTTTAAACTCTTTTTTTATTTCGATAATGCCCGTAAATTTAGGTGCAATGACGTAATCGAGCCGATGTTTAGCAAGCTTATGAAAGGCGAGGTTGACGCGCTCGATATGTTGAACTTGTAGTTCTTGGTTAAGGATATGGTCCAACTCTGGGTTACCGGTAGTTTTACCAAGGGCGCTAGCACCTGCTTTATTTTTAAGGTCATGCCAGGAATTAAAAGAAACTGCTTCATTTTTACGCGTGAATACTGAAAGTTCATCATACGCATATGCCGGTTTGATATAGTGCAAATAGCCCGTACGATTTGGGGCGTAAAAGATGCCGGCAGTCATGCTAATTGCTGGGTTTTCTTTAAGGGCTTTGAGTGTGGCAGGAATACTGCCTAAATTTGTTGTGGTGACAGCGATGCCGAGTTTTTTGAAAATCGTCTTGGCAATATTAATGCCAGCGCCTTCAACTTTATTATGCACCACCCATTCTATCGGGGGGTAAGAAGGATGGCCGCCAATAATAACCTCTGTGCACTGCTGTTGGGGTTGTAGTCGTGGTTGAGCAAAACTTGAATTAAAGTAAGAGAGTAGAGTCAAAATCAAACTGAATGTGAATAAATAGGTTAAACATTGAAAGTTGACAAAGACAGATAGGTCCAATGATCTCATGGTTGACTCTCAAAATATGGATAGGTTGATATGGATAGCATGGTTAGTGTGATATCTAGTCTTTCTTTATCCTTCACTCTAAGAATAGTCAAAATTGACTTTTTGATAATATGAAACTCATTAATAACTGACTATTTTAGGATTGCTTAAAATTAGACACTCGTGTATCTATAAAGCTTCGATGTAACAATAGGTTGTGCGAGCAGTTTGATATGCAGCAGTTGAAAAAATCACTTTTCCCCCTGGGCTCTTCTTTTTATTTCCATTAACGGCATGATTGGTTCAGCGTGGCTGTTTGGACCTTTTTATGCTGCAAAAAGCGCAGGCCCTGCTTCCTTAATTGCCTGGGGACTAGGTGCGGCTGCTGTTGTTTTAATTGCTTTCACCTTTGCTGAGCTATCGGTGTTATTCCCAGTGGCTGGAGGCGTTGCGCGCATACCACAGCTAACTCATGGAACAACGACAAGTTTTGTGATGGGGTGGATTGCTTGGCTGTCTTGTGTGACGATGCCGCCGATTGAAGTGCAAGCCGTTCTTCGTTATGCTTCAGTGTATTTCCCAAGCTTAAGTTATAATGCTCAAGGCCATTATAATTTAACGGGCTTTGGCATGTTGTGGGCGGTGATTTTAATGGCTTTAATTTCTTGGATCAATATGATTGATTTAAGAAAATTGATTAGAACGAATTTCATTATGACCTTGATTAAAGTGGGTATTATTGTCCTGTTGGGTGTGGCGCTGCTCTTTACTCATTTTGATATTGGTAATTTTTCTATGACTGATACTAATGGCAGTGGCTCTGTGGGTTGGCATGGCATTCTTGTAGCAATCTCTACAGGTGGGATTGTGTTTGCTTTTACTGGTTTTCGTCATGGCGTTGAGTTGGCAGCAGAGGCCAAACGTCCTCGCGTTGCAATTCCTTTAGCGATTATCGGCTCGATTGTATTTTGCTTTTTGCTGTATTTTTTATTGCAAGTTGCCTTTATTGGCGCTTTAAAACCTGAAAATCTGAGCCAAGGTTGGCAAGGTTTACACTTTACTAGTGAAGCTGGACCTTTTGTCGGTTTGGCTGCATTATTAGGCTTATCTTGGCTAGTTTCACTTATTTATTTGAATGCGACTGTCTCGCCTTTGGGGGCAGCTCTTGTTTATGTTACGTCAACGTCACGCATTGTTTATGCGATGAGTAAAAATCGTTATTTTCCAAGTATTTTCTTAAAATTAACGAAGAGAGGGATTCCTGTTTGGGCGATTGTTTTAAATTCTTTCGTCGGTTTATTATTGTTTTTGCCTTTTCCTGGTTGGCAAGGGATGATTAGCTTTTTGGTTTCTGCTGTAGTGATTTCTTACGGTATGGGATCGATTTGTTTACTATCTTTGCGCTATCAATCCCCTGAAAGGCGGCGTGAATTTAAATTGCCCTGTGCTGGATTTCTGTGTTTATTTTCTTTTTATATTTGCAATTTGATTGTTTTTTGGTCAGGCTGGTATACGGTAAAAAGCTTGGTGGTTGCGATTATTATTGGGCTTATCATCTTCTTTGTAATGAAGAATAAGTTGAAGCAGGTGCAACGTCTTGATATTTATTCTGCGTTATGGCTTATACCTTATTTAGCGGGTATTGCGATTATTTCTTATTTTGGCACATTTGGCGGTATCGATATTTTACCTTTTGGTTGGGATTTTCTGGTAATTGCACTGTTTAGTATGATTATTTTCTGTATGGCCGTATTAACACGCCATGGCAGCTTAAATGAAAGCTTACTTCGCGATTTTCATCATGAATCCTGTGCTTAGGAAGGTTGGTGCAAATAATAAAGGGCGGAAGGATGCATGATAAGCTTAGATTTAGAAAGGCGAAACGGAGTGATTTGGCCGCTATTGTCACTTTATTGATTGAAGATGACCTTGGCCAAGCACGAGAACGTGCTGTATTCGATGATGATAGTCAGCTTGATGAGCGTTATCTCAAAGCATTTAATCGTATTGATATGGATAAAAATCAACATTTAGTTGTTGGTGAGATTGCGGGGGCAGTGGTTGCAACGTGTCATTTAACCTTGTTGCCTTCATTGAGCTTTATAGGCTCGACACGAATGCAAATCGAAGCGGTTCGAGTTGCTGAATCTGTGCGAGGTCAACAGCTAGGAAAAAGTATGATGGAATTTGCCATTGATTGGGGGCAAGTTCAGGGAGCAACTATTATTCAGTTAACAACGAATAAATTACGGCCGCGTGCTAAGCAGTTTTACGATAGTTTGGGTTTTGAAGCCACACATGACGGGATGAAGCTTTATCTATAAAGCGACGATTAAATTTTTATCTAATATTTGTTCTTGGTAATATTTCCTTAATCCCTATAGATACAATATACTGGACATGGTTTAATTTTAAACCAAAAGCAGACTTTATGGGGGATGTATGCGTCAGTTTAAACTGTTATTAATCATCTTAATGACCTTGCCAATGATGATTTTTGCACAAAATAGCATGCCGACAATCGCGGTATTAAAGTTTAATGTAAATAAAGAAGCACTGGTGCTGTATTGGCAAAATCATAAAGTAAAACATAAAGATGGTGTTTCAGGTGATGTGACGGTTAGAGATCGTGGTCAGCTTGCTGTGGTCCCTGAAGAGTATTCTGCAATGACTAATATGTTAACGGATGGACTGATTAATACCCTCGTATCTAGCCATAAATTTAAAGTATTAACTCGGGATCGTGTGACCAGTGTTATTAATGAACAGAAATTCGCTGAATCAGGCTATGTATCACCCGAACAAGCGGTTAAAACGGGTAAACTACTAGGAGCGGATTACCTTGTCACTGGCAGTATTCAAATGTTAGAAACGAAAATGCGCCGGGAAAAAATTCCTTATACTCATGAAGTGAAAAGACAGCGTTATGGCTTATTGGTGGCAAATATTCAGGTGATCGATGCGCATACTGGTCAAATTGTTGCTGCTTATCCTGTGCAAGTTTCGAAAACACAAAATATCGAGAAAAGTCAATGGCAACAAGACAATGAGATTCTAAGAAGTCGCGGTTATTTTTTACAGCAACTCAAAGATAAGACAACTCAGGTTGCGGCGAATAAAATTTTACTGACTGTTTTTCCTTTGAATATTATTAAAGTGACGGGTGATCACGTTTATATTAATCGAGGTGTTGGTGCGAACTTTAAGGTAGGTGATGAGCTAGCTGTCTTTAAGCAAGGCCAGCGCTTGACGGATAATCAAACAGGGCAATTTTTAGGTTATACGGAGTCTTCGATTGGTAAAGTGCGCATAGAAGCGATAGAGCCAAAATTTGCGAAAGCGGTGATTATTTCAGGCAATAGTCAGCAGATGGTAGATGCCGTTGTTAAAGCGCTTGCGAAAAAGAAAGTGCCTACACCACAAGGGGGTGGTTTAGAGAATACGCCAGGGTCGAGTGCGAGCCCATTACAATGGTAAAGCCTTTCGGGTTGTTGAGTGTTGTTGTCATCGCATTAGGCTTGTCAGGTTGCGCGACGACCAGCGTTTTTGAGTCTTATCCAAGTTCGGCGAAGACGGTTAAAAAAGACCTCGTCCAGCAAAACTATCAGGCGGCTGAAAAGTATTTGTTGCCAGATACGACCAGTAAAGATGGCCTGCTTTATCTATTAGAGTTAGGCCGAACCCAGCAGTTGGCCGGTCAGTATGAAAAGAGCTTAAAAACCTATCAAAAAGCGATTGGCATGATTGATAAAAATCATCAAAAGCCGATTGTGCAGTTATCTCATATCGGTGTGACAGGCGCATCGTTTTTAACCAATGATAATGCGATTCCGTTCACATCAAGTAGTTATGAAGAAGTCATGGCTCATCAATATCAAGCTCTAAATTATTTTGCTTTAGGCAATTTAAGTGGTGCTTTAGTTGAAGTGCGTCGTGCTGATGAAGTACAGCGCAAAGCGTTAGAACGTAATCAAAAGGAGCTGGATGAAGCGAAAAAAGTCGCTGCCAAGCAAAATTATGATGAGAGTCAAGTTTGGAGTAAAAAGCAATTTGACTCGTTTAATGCGGTTGCTGCAAAAGTGCGCAGCTCGTTTCTAAATGCCTATACTTTTTATTTTTCAGGCTTGCTTTATGAATTATCAGGCAGTTTAAATGATGCTTATATTGACTATAAAAAAGCATTGAAGTTGGAGCCAAATAACCCTTACCTGCAAGAAGATGTTTTGCGCTTAGCTAAGCTGCTGAATATGGATAATGACTTAAGTTATTATCGTAAGTATTTAAAGCGTAAAGTAATTACACCAGCTGCTAATCAGGGAACACTCGTCGTTTTATTTGAATCTGGATTTGTGCCGGCAAAACAGCAGTTTAAACTGCCCTTGCCGACAGGAGCTGGGGTCATTGCCATTGCAATTCCCTATTATAGTACGCCCTGGCAAAATCCCGTGCCTTTAAGGATCACTGGGGGAAATAATCACGTAATTGGCAAAACATCGATGCTGGTTTCTGTGCAGGCGTTGGCAGCGAAAGCATTACAAGAGAAAATGCCATGGATTATTGCCAGAGAGGTGGCGCGTTCGATTGCCAAAGCAGCAATTACTTATAAATTACAAAAAGAGGGTGATGGCTTAGCGGCTTTTATGAGTAGTCTATATAATGTGGTTTCCGCCCAAGCGGATTTACGCAGCTGGTTGACGTTACCGCGCCAGGCGCAAGTTTTGCAAAAAATAATGCGAAAAGGCCACCAAGAACTCACATTGAATTATCAAGGGCTCACTAAAAAGGCATCTGTTGATATTAAGCCTGGGCAAATGACTGTGTTATGGGTTATTGCCATAGGTCACCATTTAGAGATTCATTCATTACCTAAACAAATTACCCAAACAAAGGAGAGTAGCGCATGAATAAGCGTGTTATACTTGGCACGGTAGTGTTGGGTTCAGCAGCTTTACTCACAGGTTGTGCTTCAGCACCGAATTGCACTGAAGTTAATTACCCACAAATGGCAAAAGCAGTAAAAGTTAAACCGCAGCAGCTAAATACTTTTCATGGTCGCCTAGATATTACTAGCTTGTCGGCTGAAAAAAATGGTGATTTAATGCGGGCCGGAGTGAAAGTGCAAAGCCATAGTACACGCGCAAATAATATGGAATATGAATTCACCTGGTATAACAAAAATGGTTTCCCAATCGGTAAAACACCATTTCAACCCTTTACGTTATATAGTAATTCGAATCAATTCTTGCAAGCGGTGGCACCCAATCCAACGGCGGATAGTTATCGTATTCGTATTTGCCAAAAGTAATGATATTTAAAATGAAATGAAATTAAAACTAGGAAATTAAGAGAGATTATGATGAAAAAAACAGTAAAACCTGTCATTGTTCTGTCGGTGCTGGCGTTAGCTCTGGCAGGCTGTGCTAGTCAGCAAGTATCTTATCAAGACCCAAATGCGGTGAGTACAACATCGATTGATTTTAGTTCGACAGATTTGCAGTCGATTTCAGCGAAGATGGTTGATTCTTTGCTAACCTTCCCACCGATAGTGCAGCTTACAGCCAAGCAGCGCCCAGTAATTACATACGGTGGCATTAGTAACCAAACCGATGAGCATATTGATATTTCTGGTATCAAAAATACTATTTCGACCAAGTTGATAGAATCTGGTAAGTTCCGCTACGTAGATATGGCTTCTGTGGCTTCATTGCGTAAACAGCTTAAATTCCAGCATGAAAGTGGTATGGTTGATCAAAAAACCGCTGTTGCGATGGGCCGCCAAATCGGTGCTCAGTTTATCTTAACCGGCAGCTTAAGCAGTATTCGCCAATCGAATAGCAGTGAAACGAGTTTATATTACTTATTTACTCTGCGCCTAATTAATATTCAGACTGGCATTGTTGAGTGGCAAGGACAGAAACAGATTCGCAAACTACAAAAACGCTCGACGTTTGGTTGGTAGAGTTACTCTTTATAGCTGTTGAGTAAAAAAGAAAAAGCCAGAGCATTTCTGGCTTTTTTATGATGAAGAGATGATTGAGCGCTGCTTTACTGCGAGCACACTCGCGCGGCATAAAGGGCTGCACCTTTTAGGCCGATCTGAGTGTCAAGGACAATATGAATCGGAAAATCATCGAGCATGCGCGACATGCGGCCTTTGTCACTATAGGCTTTCATAAAGCGCCCGTCGGTTAACTGCGGCAACATTTTCGGTGCAATGCCGCCGACGATATAAATACCGCCATAGGGCAAGGACATGAGGGCAAGATTACCGGCTTGGGCACCATAGAGGTCAACGAAAATATCTAAAGCGCGACGTGCCATAGGATCATTGTTTTCGGTGGCAAAGCGTGAGATGGCCGCAGCCGGGTCTTCATTGTGCATGGCAAATTGAAGCTCGCGGCTTTCTTCTTCACCATATAAAGGATTATCGCAGATAAACTTATAAATATTGACGAGGCCCTGGCCGGAGAGTACACGCTCAACTGAGACGCGGTGTAGCTTGCGGCGCAAGTAAGCTAGTAATTCCATTTGAATATCATTAGTTGGACCAAAATCAACGTGTCCGCCTTCAGTAGGCATGACGGTGTATTTCTCACCATCGTTAGACATGAGGGCAACACCGAGACCGGTTCCTGCACCAATCAGAGCACGAGTGGCTTGCGGGCGCGGTGAGCCTGTCTGTAGAGTGTGTAGGTCTTTTTCTTCTAAAGCGTCTGTACCATAGCCGATGGCTTGGAAGTCGTTGATTAGGACAACACAGGGAATATTGAGCTCTTTGGCAACTGTGGACTCATTGACATCCCAAGGTAGGTTAGTAAGTTGAACTCGACCGTTGATGATAGGACCTGCGACGGCAAAGCAAGCTCCGTCGATTTTAAGGTCTTGATGGCCGGTCTCAGTGAGAAACTCGCTCACCATTGTGGCGGCGTTATTATAGGCGCTACTGACGTATTTTTGACGGGCGAGCACAGTGAGGGTGTTGCCATCAAAATGCGCGAGTTGTAACCATGTTTTTGTGCCACCAATATCGCCAGATAACAGCTTCATATTCTCATCCTTTTTGCTTTAAGTGTAACTATTGTAAAGTCTTTTAGTCAGCCTGCCAACTCTGCCTTGTCAAGGCGAAATTTTTAATTTTTTTCATTCCCATTGAAAACAAGAAGATATTGTTAGTGAGTGTGCGAGATTAGCGAATGTCGCTTGCAGGTGATTTTTATCAGGTCTATTAATCAAAGTAACGGAGAGAGTGCTGTGCTTAAGGGGAAGATATGCTTAAGCAGAGAGTTGTTATTGTTAGTCAACACCAAGAAAGCGTCAGGGATTTAAAGTTACTTTTTGAGTTTATGGGCGAGAATGTTAGGGTTTGTTTAAATGATGATTGGCTTAAATTATTCAATGAAAATACCCCCTTATTGTTATGCGTCACTCAAGATGTCTTAAGCCATGTGTTAGCTTTATATGGTGATTTGAAAGGTCAAAATAAGATAAAACATGAATGCCGTTTAGTGATCGTCGCTGAGCCTGAGCTGGTCAAGCGCCATTATGCTGATAAAGATTTGGCAGAGTCTGATGTTTGTGGCTATTTGACGAGGCCTTATACATACGAGCAGCTTGACCGTATTTTGCAGGGGGTGAGAAGTGGAGACCATCCTCCTGCACTGGCAGAGGTTCAAGATGAACTAAACCAGCTTCTTGTTGGTAAAAGTCGTGCGGTCAGGCGCATTCGCCAGCTTATTCGTCAGGTTGCTCAGTCTGAAGTGAACGTCTTAATTTTAGGATGTTCAGGAACAGGGAAAGAGGTGGTTTCACAAGCGATTCACCGCGCCTCAGAACGTTGCCAGCATGCGTTTGTGCCTGTTAATTGTGGGGCAATACCAGCAGACTTATTGGAGAGCGAGCTGTTTGGGCATGAAAAAGGGGCTTTTACCGGGGCGATATCCAGTCGCCAAGGCCGCTTTGAACTTGCTCAAAAAGGAACTTTGTTTTTAGATGAAATCGGTGATATGCCTGCGAATATGCAAGTTAAACTCTTACGAGTTTTGCAAGAAAGAACTTTTGAGCGCGTGGGCAGTAATAAGGCGTTAAGTTGTGATGTTCGAGTCATTGCCGCAACGCATCGTAATTTAGAAGAGTTAATCGAAGAAGGTCAATTTCGCGAGGATTTATTCTATCGTTTGAATGTATTTCCGATAGAAATGCCTTCGCTCGCCGAGCGCAGTGAGGATATTCCATTATTGATTAAAGAATTAGCCTCGCGTATCCAGCAAGAAGGTCGTGGTGTGATTCGCTTTACCGCCGAAGCTTTGGAGCGGCTAAAACGCTATAGCTGGCCGGGCAATGTGCGTGAACTCGCGAATTTGGTCGAGCGCTTGACCGTGAGTTATGCCAATCGTTGGGTAGATGTGAAGCATTTACCTCATAAATTTTTAAGCTCAGAAGATATTGAAGAATTAAATGAGCTTGAAGAATTAAATGAGCTTTGTGATGAGGTAATTTCTACCGATATCGAAACAGCAGCGGTAACCTCTCTACCGGCTGAAGGCATTGATCTTAAAGCTTATTTAACGGCGATCGAGACAAGTTTAATTCAAGCCGCATTAGATCAATCAAACGGGGTGGTTGCACACGCAGCAAAACGTTTGTCGATCCGACGCACAACATTGGTCGAAAAAATACGGAAATTAAATTTAACAGAATCTGAAGAGCTGTCAAAAGTCTGACAGCTTTATTTTAACTCTATGTATTTTAATTGTTAATTTTTACGGCATGGCTTTTGCTGTTATTTATTAAATAATATGTTGCTCTATAGCTTTATAACGGGTTTATTGGCTAGGCAGTGAGGAGTACGGGTGTTTTGGATATTGCTTCAGAGCTAAATAAAGAAAAAAGATTGATAAGTCTGATCAGATTGATAATTTGCAATCTATCTTAAATATTATGCCGGTTGGCGTAATCTTACTTGATAAGTTTGGCCTGGTCTATGAAGCAAATCCGGCAGCGCATAGCTTGCTTGGAGAACCTCTGGTGGGTGAACCTTGGCTTGATATTATTCAGCATAAATTTCATGCGCGTAGTGATGATGGTCATGAGATTTCATTGATTACCGGCGAGCGTGTTAATGTTGCAACTCATCCATTAAAACCCCAGGGTGGGCAACTCATTACTTTAACTGATCTGACAGAAACGCGCAGTTTGCAAGAATCATTAAGTCGTTATCAGCGTTTGTCTGAAATAGGGCGAATGAGTGCAGCAATCGCTCATCAAATTAGAACACCATTAGCAAGCGCGTTGCTTTATTCTGGAAATTTAATTAATAAAACGATATCCGATGAAAAAAAGATTTATTTTTGTGAAAAAATAAATAGTCAGCTAAAAATCCTTGAGAACCAATTAAATAACATGCTGTTATTTGCCCATGGTGGTAATCAGTGTGTAGATAAAATTAATGCAAGATCATTAATGAATGAGGTGATAAACTGCTATCAGGGAAACTTAGTAATTTGTATAGATATCAGTGAAGGTTCGTTACATGCTAGTTTTTTGGGAAATGTTAAAACACTTGCAAGTGCAATTGTTAATTTAATTGAAAACTCTGAGCAGGCAATTAATAGTAATAATGGACATATTTATTTAATTATTGGAAATAAAGAAAATAATTATTTAAACATACAGATTGTTGATGATGGTGTTGGTATGACAGAGCAAGAACAGCAAAAAGCATTAGAGCCTTTTTTTACGACCAAGCCTCAGGGAACAGGGTTGGGGCTTGCGGTTGTGCAGGCTGTTTTGCATGCGCATCAGGGGAAAATATCATTACAAAGTTGTAAAGGTGTTGGCACGGTGATTAATTTGTTGATACCGACATTAACTACATCAGGAGTTAAATCATGAGTCAAGGAACTGTTTTAATTGTTGAAGATGAAGCAGCCTTGGCAGAGGCCGTTGAAGAAACATTATTGTTGTCAAATTTTAAAAGTGTCATTGCGCATAATGCAGAAGAAGCGCTAGAAAAAATAAAGCGTTATAACATTCAACTCGTGATTAGTGATATTAATATGCCAGGGTTAAGTGGTCATGAATTACTAAAGCAAATTAAGCGTTATCAATCTGATATCCCAGTTTTATTAATGACTGCGTTTAGCAATATTGAAGGTGCAGTGCAAGCCATGCGCGATGGTGCTGCAGATTATATTGCAAAGCCGTTTGAGCCTCAGTATTTGGTTGAAAGGGTCCAGCACTTTATTGATAAAAAAATTCATGATGAAACTCATCCAATCGCAGAAGATCCATCAACTAAGAAATTATTTTCTCTTGCTAAAAAATGTAGCAGCAACGGATGCATCGGTGATGGTGACAGGAGAAAGTGGCACGGGAAAAGAAGTTTTAGCCCGTTTTATTCATCATCATTCATCTAGAAATAAAAATAGTTTTGTTGCTATTAATTGTGCGGCTATTCCTGAAAATATGCTGGAGGCTGTATTATTTGGCTATGAAAAAGGTGCATTTACAGGAGCATATCAAGCCTGCCCTGGAAAGTTTGAGCAGGCTAACGGTGGAACATTGTTACTTGATGAAATATCAGAAATGGATTTAAATTTACAAGCGAAACTGTTGCGAGTTTTACAAGAAAGGGAAGTTGAGCGTTTAGGTGGCCGCAAACTCATTCAGCTTGATGTAAGAATTGTCGCAACATCGAATAGAAAAATTCAAGAATATATCAAAGATGGGCGTTTTCGTGAAGATTTATATTATCGTTTAAATGTTTTCCCGTTACAGTGGCACCCTTTAAGGAGTCGAATTAATGATATTGTGCCGTTGGCAAATCGTTTAATTAATCAGCATATTCATAAAGAAGAAGTGCCAATATTAACTAAACAAGCGGAGAAAAAACTGATTGAGTATTCATGGCCAGGAAATATTAGAGAGCTTGATAATGTGATTCAACGCGCTATTATTTTGCATGTTGGTGACAAGATCGAAGTCGATGATATTCAACTGGATTCTGATTGGCATGGCTCTGAAAGTGAAGAGCATCAAGAATCAAGAAGTGTCGTCAAGAAACCGATTGAAAATAATGATGAAGATAAAAAATTAGATAACTTAAGTCATGAAATGAAAAATCATGAGTTTGATATTATTTTAAAATCTTTAGAAAAGCATAATGGCGTTCGCAAAAAAGTATCTGAAGATCTTGATATTAGTAGTAGAACATTACGCTATAAATTAGCAAAAATGCGAGAAGCAGGAATAGCAATACCTGGAGGACAAGCAGAGAAGGCAGAAGGATAAATTAAGGATAAGTCGATGAGTGAAATACAAAATACCGGAGCAGAGCAGGCTGTATTAAAGTTAATGCAGCAACTTGCATCACAAGCAGCAAATGAAAAAACAGCAGAGATTAATAACTCGAGTACATTTTCTAATTTGCTTAAATCGAGTTTAAACGAAGTTAATCAGCATCAAATGACTTCAGCTAAATTACAAAAATCATTTGAAGTGGGTGAGGCGACACTACCTGAGGTTATCGTTGCTATGCAAAAAGCCAGCGTATCATTTACAGCAATAAAAGAAGTGCGTAATAAATTAATTGATGCATATCGTCAAGTGATGAATATGCCGGTATAAGCATTAGGTTTTAGTTTATGGCAATGAATCTAGAGTCGGCATCACAGGTTATAGAAGGCTTTAATCGCCTAAACTGGCTAAAGCAAGTCGCTCTGATGGTTGGTTTGGCGGTGAGTATTGCACTCGGTGTTGCTGTGATCATGTGGACAAAAACCTCGAATTATGAGCCTGTTTTTTCTAGTAGTGATCCTTTGAGTTTGCCGCATATTGTTCAGTCGTTAAAACAAGGTAATATTGACTTTAAGCTCGACGAAAAAAGAAATTTAGTGCTAGTATCTAAAAGCGATGTGAATAGAGCGCGCATTGTCCTTGCTGAAAATGGCGTCAGTGGACGCATGAATACAGGCTTTGAAAATCTAGGTAAAAACTCTAGTTTTGGCACCAGTCAGTTTATGGAAACAGTGCGCTACCGTCATGCTTTAGAAAGTGAATTATCGCGGACTATTGCATCTATTCAGGGAGTACGCAGTGCACGCGTTCATTTGGCAATTCCTAAGCAATCCTCTTTTTTAAAATCACAAAAGGAAGCACGTGCTTCTGTTTTTGTTAATTTGCAAGGAGGATATCTTGATAAATCACAAGTAGCAGCCATTGTTAACTTAACCGCTTCTAGTGTGCCGAATTTAAAAAGGAATCAAGTTTCAGTTGTCGATCAGCATGGCAATTTACTGACAAACTCAATGGAAAGTAGTGGTTTTGCAGCGACCGAACGGCAGTTTTCTTATCAGCGCCAGGTTGAGTCTGCTTATGTGCAGCGGATTATGAATATTTTAGAACCGATTGTCGGTGCTGGTAATGTGCGAGCTCAGGTTACTGCGAATGTTGATTTTACTAAGTCTGAAAAAACGCAAGAGACCTTTAACCCTGATATGAAGGCAGTACGCAGTGAGTTTTTGCTCAACGAAGAAAGAAGCGGTGAAGCAGGTCTTGGAGGGATTCCGGGGGCGCTCAGTAATGAGCCTCCTGGAGCAGGTGTGGCACCCGAGCAAGCGGCTGGTGATAATAATGCGACGAAAACACAACAGACTCCGAGTAGTAGGAAAAATGAATCTACGCGTAATTATGAGGTGGATCGCCTGATTAGTCATACTAAAGGGCAGCTTGGTCGAGTGACACGGCTAACGGTTGCCGTTGTTCTTAATAATAAAAGAGTCACTGATGCTCAAGGAAAAACAACGGCTCAGGCGATAGCGCAAGGGGAGATTAACCGGATTGCACAGCTAGTGCGCGATGCTGTTGGTTTTGATGTGGCGCGCGGAGATAGTTTAAATGTGGTTAATCTACCTTTTGTCGCTGAGATGGAGATTAAAGCGCCAAGTATTCCATTATGGGAGCAAGGTTGGTTTGCGCCATTAATTAAGCAAATTCTAGGCGGTCTATTTATTTTGATCTTAGTCTTTTTTATCTTAAAACCTACTTTACGCTCTTTGGCAGGCAAGTCTAAATCTGAACTATTTGACCAAAAAATGCAGTTGGCACGAGAAGTGGGCATTGAATTAGATACCAATGGTAATCCGATTCCTCCAGAAGAAGAGCCGTTGGTAGATGAATTTGATCGACCGTTGGACCTACCGCAAGACTCTGATGACCAAGAGCGCAATATTAATTTTGTTAAACAGCTTGTTGAAAAAGATGCCAAGCTCGTGGCTCAAGTCATTAAAGAATGGGTGAATGAAGATGAGCAGTGAAGAGTCCAGTTTCAGCCTTGATGGTATACAAAAGTCTTCTATCTTTTTGATGACGATTGGTAAGGATATTGCCGCAACTATTTTGCAGCACTTAAATCCACGTGAAGTGCAGCGTATTGGTGAGGCAATGGTAAAAACCACAAAGGTTGAAAAATCTGAAGTTAAATATGTATTCGATACTTTTTATGATGCAGTTGCCAGACAAACAGGGCTTGGTATTGGTTCTGATGAGTACATTCGTGAAATGCTTGTGGGGGCGATGGGAGAGGATAAAGCCGGTGGCGTTATTGAGCGGATTTTAATCGGTGGTAGTACTAAAGGGCTTGACTCTTTAAAGTGGATGGATGCGAGAGCCGTTGCAGATGTGATTCGTTACGAACACCCACAGATTATGTCCATTGTTTTATCCTATATTGATGGCGATCAGGCCGCTGAGGTGCTCGGTAATTTGCCGATGAATCAGCGTTCAGATTTAATGATGCGTGTCGCTTCATTAGAAGCCGTACAACCCGCTGCATTGCGAGAGCTAAACGAAATCTTAGAAAAACAGTTTGCTGGCAAGCAAAGTGCGCAATCTGCTGCGATTGGAGGCGTTAAAACAGCAGCCGATATCATGAATTTCCTTGATAGTACGATTGAAGGGGAAATTATGGAAGAAGTTAGAGCTGCAGATGAAGAGTTAGGCCAACAGATTGAAGATTTGATGTTTGTATTCGATGACTTAATTAATATCGCAGATCGTGATATGCAACGTTTGTTGACAGATATTGAGCAAGATCAATTGATGCTGGCTCTTAAGGGGGCAGATAACTCAATGAAAGAGAAAATCTTTAATAATATGTCATCGCGAGCAGCAGCGATGTTGCGTGAAGATTTAGAAGTTTCAGCACCTGCTAGGTTAAGTGATGTAGAAGCGGCACAAAAAGAAATTCTCGCCACAGCAAGACGCCTTGCTGAGCAGTCTGAAATTTCTCTCGGCGGTGCCGGCGGTGAGGAGATGGTCTAATTGAGCGATGAAGATATTGATGCTACAGATGTCGATATTGATAGTATTATTGCTGCTGAAACAGATGCGAATGAGATTGATGCTAGTGAGATTGATGAGACTTTAGAGGCAGCCATAGAGACAGATGCGTTTGTTGAAAGTTGGCAAGCACCTTCATTTGCTCAGGAGGAAGTACGTCAAAGTGAACCTTTAGTTATTTCTGATTATGATAAATATGACCATTGGCAAATTCCAGGTCTGTCAGCCAATATAGAGAAAGACAATAAAACAAGTCAATTTGCTGTTGATGAAGATGACAAGGTTTCTTGGCCTAACATGACTCTGGAAGGCATGACTAGTGCAGAACAAGTCGATCATGATCAAGGTGGTTTATTAGAGGCAACCGAAGAGCTTGAGCAGGATGTTATTGAAGATGTAACGATGACTGCCGCAGACCTTGAAGAGTTACAAAAAAAGCTTATGAAGAGGGGTTTCCCTTGGAAAAAATGAAGGATTTGCTGTTGGGAAAAGTGAAGGAGAAAAGCAAGGCTATCAAGAAGCTTATGAAAAAGCGCAAGCAGAAATCAATCAAAAAGAGCAAGAGCTAGAAGAGGCAAAACAGCAGTTTATTGTTATGATTAATGGGCTGGCTCATCCTTTTGAGCAGGTCAGCGATGAGCTAAAAGAAAAATTACTGCACTTTGTGATGCAGATTGGTGAGAAAATTGCCAAGGAACAATGCCAGTTATCATCTAAGGGGCTAGAAAATATTATTAATAAAATTTTAGAAAAACTATTTTCAGCAGAAAAAATTAATGTTTTTTTAAATCCAGTAGACTTTGATCGATTAAAAGAGGTAAGAGAATTAATTTCGGATAATATCCAGTTAACTCAAGATGAGAATATTACGGTTGGTGGCTGTATTGTTGATGCGGGCGCTTCACATGTCGATATGACGATAGAAAGCCGGATTAAAAATATTTCTGCACAGATTTTTTCTGACCATAAAAAAGAATTATTAAAGCAGGATGAGATTGATGGTAATTCTATGAAAAATAACATGGAAAATGTTGATGGTAAAATAGAAGGAAAAAATAATGTAAAAAAGTGCTGACAAAAATAGTATAGAGATTAACGGTAGCTCCAATGATCATTCTGATGATAAAACGATGGAGTGATCATGAAAACGCTATCTGATTTAATTAGTGATAAATTGCAGGCGCATCAAGATATTATTCAAGCCCCTAAAGTTAAAGTTGAAGGGCACCTGACGCGTATGGTTGGGTTGACTTTAGAAGCTGAAGGTTGTCAGGCAATGATGGGGGAGCGCTGTTTAATTTACGATGAGCACTGTTGTTTAGAGGCTGAGGTCGTCGGTTTTGAAGGTAATTCAATTTATTTGATGCCAATTAGTAATATGCAGGGAATCAGTGTAGGAGCGCGTGTGACGCCGCTAGGCACTGTGGCAGAAGTTGGGGTCGGTGAAAATTTGTTAGGACGGGTCATTGATGGTGAGGGACGCCCTTTAGATGATAAATCTGCGCCATTACTAAAAGAAAAAAGAGCATTAACGGGAGAGCCAATCAACCCGTTAAGTCGCCAAGCGGTTGAAAAAGTTTTAGATGTTGGAGTGCGTGCGGTCAATGCCTTATTAACGATTGGCAAAGGGCAGCGCATTGGTCTTTTGGCTGGAAGTGGTGTTGGTAAGAGTGTCTTACTTGGCATGATGGCACGCTTTTGTGCGGCAAATATTGTTGTGATTGGCTTGATTGGTGAGCGAGGGCGAGAGGTTAAGGAGTTTATTGAAGATAATTTAGGTGAAGAGGGCTTAAAGCATTCGGTGGTGGTGGTTGCTCCTGCCGATCATCCCCCTCTAGCGCGTTTGCATGGTGCAATGCGAGCGACGGCGATTGCGGAATACTTCCGTGAGCAAGGGAAAGATGTTCTCTTGTTGATGGATTCTTTATCTCGTTTTGCCCAAGCACAACGTGAGATTGCTCTTGCGGTGGGAGAACCCCCGGCAACCAAGGGCTATCCACCTTCAGTGTTCTCACGTTTACCCATGTTGGTGGAGCGTGCAGGTAATGATGGTGGCTCAGGGAGCATGACGGCTTTTTATACTGTTTTGGCAGAAGGGGATGATCAACAAGACCCGATTGTTGATGCTGCGCGGGCTGTATTGGATGGGCATTTTGTACTCTCAAGGCAATTGGCCGATGAAGGGCATTATCCGGCGATCGATATAGAAGCCTCAATTAGTCGGATTATGCCAATGATTGTCAGCCTTGAGCATCAAGAGTTGGCGCGGTCATTAAAGCAGCTTTATGCACATTATATGCAAAATAAAGACTTCATTCAGATGGGGGTTTATCAAGCGGGCAGTGATGCTTTACTTGATAAAGTCATTGCTTTGTTGCCTGCGATTAAGCAATTTCTAACGCAAGCGATGACAGAAGAGGCACATTTTGATCAAGCCTTGGCTGATTTAAATCAGTTGCTTAATACACAAACAAGCACAAGAGCTTCTGAGTGAAGCGTTCTAAGCGCCTACTAAGCATTATTAAAATCGCTGAGCGTGCTGAACAAGAGTCGGCAAAACGTTTAGCAGCTTCTAGGCAAACACTAAACCAATATCAACAGCAACTAAAAATGTTAGATATGTACTTGGATGATTATTTTCAAAAACTCTCAAAAATTAAAGCACAAGGCCAGTTACTTAATCATCAGACGTTAAAAACGTATCAAGATTTTATTTTAACTATAGAACAAGGGATTAAGCGCCAAAATCAGTTAGTCAGTGATGCTCAAACAGTCATTAAGCAGCAAGAGCAACAATGGCGTGAAGCTCATGCTAAGGTTGAGTCTTTTAAGCACTTACAACAGAAATTTAAAAATGAAGAAGATAGAGAGCTAGATCGCCAGGAGCAACGCATGATTGATGACTATGTCAGTCGGCCGCGTTAAAACTGGTACGTTTCTTGCCTTAGAGCTAGGGATTATGAGGGAAAATAAAGAGAATTATTATGATAACAATAAATCAGCCATCGGCGCTTGATTTGATCGGCGTGGCATCCGCTGAGGTTGTAACCGGTGAGGCTTTATCGATTGAAACCAATGACTTTAGTCAATTGGTGGATGCGGCTTTGGGGGAAGAAGTTAGCCAAGAAGAGCTTGTAGAACTTGAAGAAGCAGTGACTAAAGAAGTGCAAATCACTCTTTTAGCTGATGAAGGCAATGAAGAACTTGAGTTTGCTGATCTGACTTTAAATTTAGATGTCAATGTAGAAAGTGAAGAAAGGGCTTTTGCTGCGAACTTTATTATTTCGTTGCAAAAAGAAACGCTAGCAGCAGAAGATGATTTTGCTGATCAAGAGTTGGTGATTGATGATCGGCTTATTGCAACAGCAACGATGGATCATAATGAAGAAGAAAGTGAACTTGATCCAGAGCTAATCATTGAAGAAAGTAATTTAGAGGAGACTGAAAATAGCCTCATTGATGAAGAGTTACATGCTAAAACAGTAATTAATAGTAGTGAAAAGATAGTAACACCGTTAGCGACAGAGCAGAATGTCCAGCGAAAAGAAGTTGATGCAACTGAAGACGTGATTATTAAAGAAGAGCTTAATCCAGCCAAAAGTCAGTTATTAAATGTCGCTAATTTGCAACAAGACAAAAAAGTAAATCCTACTAATTTAGAAAATACGGCAGCACCGACACTTGTCAAACAAGTGAGTCATGATGAAGCAAAAAAGATGACTGAATTAAATATTGGTGAGGATTTATCACAAGAAAAACTAACAAATATAGTAGAAGCCATTAAAAATGAAGCAATGCCTAAGCGTGCAGAGCTGTTGGGAGCTAAAATTTCTGAAAGTTATATTAGTCATCAGTTGGCTAATAGCCAGTTAAATGTCGCAAGTGTAACTTTGCAACAAGAGCGTGTTCAGATATCAGTCGCTCAGCATTTTGATCAGCCTATGCCATTAATGGATGAAGCAGAATTAACTCCGGCCTTGAGTCAACGGGTGCAGATAATGCTCAATCGTCAGCTAAATAATGCGACGATTGCCCTAGACCCACCCGAGTTAGGCCCGTTGATGGTAAAGCTCCATGTTGATGCGAGTCAGAAAACACACTTAATGTTTACCACGCATAGCGATGCGGTGAGAGAGGTGATTGAACAGCAATTGCCTAGGTTAAAAGAAATGTTTGAAGGTCAAGGTTTACAGTTAGGTGATGCTGGTGTCTCAGGACAAGGTGCATTTTCACAAAGTCAGGAATCAGGTGACAATAATAAAAATTTAAAGTCTGATCCGAGTGGGATGGAGGTGTCTGGTGACGAAAAGGAGATTAACTTGAATGATCGGCACTATGCAGTGACGCGTTCCGGGGTAGATTTATTTGCATAATAATTAAAAATATCAGGGCTATTAATTAGTGACTGGTTTTTAATAGCCGTTATATTTAAAAAAATTTAGTTGTGTTTCTTTTATTTTTCTTGTTCTTTTAGCCAAAATCTTGCTGTGAGCGCGGCAACAATAAACATTAATGGCACGATTATTAAGGCAGTTTGGTAATTTAAGCTCGAATAAATAGGAGTATTGCCTGCTACTTTCCCATCCCAAAGTTTACTCATGATGAAGCCGACTAGAGGCTGAAAAAGCGCGCCACTGACAACAACCGCCATGTTATTAAAACCAATTGCTGTTCCTAGGATATTATCCTGTTGGTAGTCTTTAATATAAGCAAAACTAAGTGACTGGCCGGCGGCACCAACACCGAAGATAAACATGAGTACATAAAGAAAAATTAAAGGTAATGTTGGGCTATAGAGAACAACAATAGAGGAGATAATGCCAAGCACTGCAGAAAAAAGTAATAACGGTTTACGTTGGCGGATTTTATCCGACCAATAGCCGATTAATGGGCTGCCAATGGCAATGCCAAGCCAAATCATCGAGCTTAAGTTCGCTGCATTATTGGTGCTGATATTGTAGTGAGCATGTAGAAAAGGTACGCCCCAAAGTGATGCGAAAATAGTAATCGGCGCCCAGGCTGCAAATGAGTAAAGGGCGATTTTAAATGTTTCAGGGTGTTTAAAGAGCAAAGAAAGCTGATTTTTTATAGATAGCCTGCTTTTGGTGTTATTTGAGTTATGTTTGGATTTGATGCTCGGTTGGTTGTGGTGATGGCGTTTGTCTTTAAGAATTAATAAAATAATCACTGCGAGGATAATGCCGATGATGCCGAGACCTTTTAGGGCCTCGCGCCAGCCGATATTACTGACAATGGCGGCAAGTGGGCCTTGTCCGGCGAGTGCGCCGATCGCTGCTAGAAACTGACCGATACCCGCAATTAAGCCGAAATAACGGGTAGGGAACCATTGGGCGGCGATAAAAAGCATGGCAATAAAAGCAAATGCTGAGCCGAAGCCAGTAAAAAAACGACCGAGGGCGGCGAGGGTGAAAGAGTCTGTTAGGCTAAACAGTAAGGTGCCAATGGCGCAAATGCCTAGGCTGATCGTAATTAAAATGCGGGCATTGAGTCGATCAAACGCAAGGCCTGCAGGAATTTGCATAGCGGCGTATGAATAATAATAAAAAGAAGACAGCAAGCCAACACCTGTGGCATTGATTGCAAATGCGCTCATAAGCTCTTTAGTAATGACGCTAGTTGAGACCTGTACGGCCATCTCATAAAGTAAAAATGAAGCGGCAAGAATAAAAAATAAGTAAGGCTTTATCAGCGTTAAGTTTAACGTGCGTTTATAGATCAATTGCATAACACGGATCCTTCTATTTAACCGTAAGTAATTAATAGCAAGGCAGAATTTATCTGCGTGAGAAAAGTGTGTTATGTATTAACAGAGAATATGCAATTGTGCGGGGTGGAGAGTGGGCATTTTTTTGTTCGCTTTATTTACGTTTACTGTGACAATAGAAAAGAGGTGCTGGGATTTAGCAGCAACAGCAACAACATGAAAGTAAAGCAGAACAACGTGTCACGATAAGAATCGCCTTAAAAATTGAGAGATCGAAGACGATCTTAACCTAATTGTTATAGAGGTGTCAAAAAAAGCCCGAGGTTACTCGGGCTTGATTCTGGCGACTTTAATTAAATTAACGCTGGTCCATATTTTTAAATGGGCGTTGATCGTAGCCTAGGTAAAGCTGACGTGGGCGAGTAATGCGGAAGTTATCTGCATTGGCAAGCTCAATCCAGTGAGATACCCAGCCGCTGGTACGCGCTAAGGCAAATAATACGGTAAACATGGTTGTTGGAATGCCAAGCGCACGCAAAATAATACCTGAATAGAAGTCTACATTGGGGTAGAGTTTGCGCTCGACAAAGTAGCTGTCTTCTAGGGCGATAGACTCAAGTTTTTGAGCAATTTTAAGGAGCTGATTATCACTATCGCCAAGCTCTGCAAGCACAGAAGCACAAGCATCACGGAGCACATGAGCACGAGGGTCGAAGTTTTTATAAACACGATGACCAAAGCCCATTAAGCGGAAAGGGTCATTTTTGTCTTTAGCGCGAGCCACATAATCATCAATATGTGATTCATCGCCAATCTCGAGCAACATGTTGACAACCGCTTCATTGGCACCTCCATGAGCCGGCCCCCAAAGTGCGGCAACGCCTGCGCCGATAGAAGCATAAGGGTTTGCACCGGTAGAACCGACGTTACGGACGGTTGATGTCGATGCATTTTGCTCGTGTTCTGCATGAAGAATAAAGATTTTGTCCATCGCATCAGCGAAAATTGGGTTAACTTTGCCACCATTTTCAGCTGAGCCAAACATCATGTTTAAAAAGTTTTCTGCATAACTTAAGTCATTACGTGATGCAATAAAGGGCAGACCTTCATTGTGGCGATAGCACATTGCAGAAAGAGCAGGAATTTGAGCGGTTAAATTGAGCGCGGCTTCATATTGGTAATCTTTGTCATTGATGCGTGATTGATCATGGTAGTAAGCGGATTGCGCGCTGACCGCAGCACCCAACATGGCCATCGGGTGAGCCTTTTTATTGAAGCCTTTAAATACATTTTCAATAACGCCAGGAACATTTTGATGTTCGGCAAGCTGGCCTTTGAATTCGTTGAGTTGTGTTTGATTAGGCAGTTCACCATTAAGCAGTAAGTAAATAGTTTCAACAAAGTTTGATTTATCTGCGAGATCTTCAATGGTATAGCCGCGATAGAGTAATTGACCTTTGCCGCCATCGATAAAGCAAATTTTAGAGTCGCAAGATGCGGTGGCCGTAAAGCCAGGGTCATAAGTAAAGTGGCCTGTTTTTCCTAGTGCTGCGATATCAATAACATCTTGGCCGAGTGTGCCGCTACGGACTGGAAATTCAACGTCGTCGCCGTTGAGTGTTAATTTGGCTGATTGAGTCATCGAGAGCCTCCTCGTGTTGTTGCGTAACTCTCTGATATAAGCAAAGAGAAGTTACGCACAAATTACTTTAATTCTAGTTTAACTACCGAGATTTTGACTTCTTATAAGGTGCTGCTGTGCAGTAGTTTTGCTATGCATTTTATACTACATCACTCACTATAAAGCAAAAAGGAATGAAAATTAATGGTGTAATCTCAGTCTTATTTTTACATGTGTTTTCAAACTGCTTGAATATGTTGTTGTGCAGCATTTGTTATTATACGAAACTTCGCACTTAAGGTAAGTATTTTTAATTTAACTGAGCTGTTAGGATTTTTTAAGGTATGACAAAATCAGCGTTAATCCGTTGAGTTGTAAGGCTAAGTGTGAGTTTATGTTTTTGATGTTCTGTCTTTGTGGCATTTGCCGGTTTAAACCTGATTGAAAATTGCCTATAATCCGCGAGGACTTTCTATGGTGATCATTGCAAAACGCGATGGTTTCGCCATACTTTTATGTATGCGTAAGGGAGGTGCTCTGTTAGAATGTAGCAGCGCAAAACTTACCTGTGCATATGGCCAAATTTGGGGTGTGGCTTAAAAGCTAAAATTTAAGTGAGGGGATTCTTCATGAGTGATAAGCGACCTGTGAATCTTGATATTACCACGATTCGCATGCCTATTACCGCGATTTCATCTATTTTACATCGAATCTCTGGGATTCTTGTTTTTATTCTTATGGCATTATTGCTGTGGGGGTTAGAGCAGTCATTATCATCAGAGGCTGGGTTCCGTTCTGTTGTGCAAGTATTCGCATCAGGTTGGATGAAGTTTGGGGTGTGGGTGTTTTTGTCTGCATTGCTATACCATCTTGTCGCAGGGGTGCGTCACTTATTGATGGATATAGGGATTGGTGAAACGAAGCAAGGCGGACGGGCAGGAGCCGTGCTTGTTCTTGTAGTTTCCATAGTGTTAATTATTGCATTGGGGTATTGGCTATGGTGAGTACAATTACAGGGCTTGCAAAAAGCGGTTTAAAAGATTGGTTTATTCAACGGGTTTCTGCCGTTATTTTGGCGGTTTATGTGTTATTTCTCGTCGGTTTTTTTCTGGTTCACCCGCAGGTGGACTTTGCTGCGTGGAAAGCACTATTTTCTAATAGCTGTATGCGTATTTTTACATTGCTTGCTTTGTTTAGCTTAGCAGCGCACGCATGGATTGGTCTGTGGACGGTCTTTACTGATTATATTAAGTGTGGCGTATTGCGAGGCTTACTACAAGTTATCGTTATTTTGGCGATTTTCGTTTACGTCGTTTGGGCTATTCAAATTATCTGGGGTGCATAATTCATGACAATTGCAACATATGATTTCGACGCCGTTGTTGTGGGTGCCGGAGGAGCTGGATTACGTGCAGCTTATGAGTTAGGACAAGCGGGCTTAAACATCGCGGTCGTAACAAAAGTCTTTCCAACACGTTCACATACGGTATCTGCTCAAGGTGGTATGGCAGCAGCATTAGGCAATGTCCATCAAGATGATTGGCGTTGGCACATGTACGATACGGTTAAAGGGTCGGATTATATCGGTGATCAGGATTCTATCGAATATATGTGTGAGATGGCGCCACAAGCCATGTATGAGCTCGATCACATGGGGATGCCGTTTTCACGTTTAGATAATGGTCGTATTTATCAGCGTGCTTTCGGTGGTCAAACCATGAATTATGGTGAAAAGATTGCTCAGCGCACTTGTGCTGCGGCAGACCGCACCGGCCATGCCTTATTACATACTCTGTATCAGCAAAATGTGCGGGTAAATACCAATTTTTATAATGAGTGGTATGCCGTTGATTTAGTCAAAGCGCAAAATGGCTCGATTTCAGGCGTGATTGCTGTTTGTATTGAAAGCGGTGAAACAGCGTTCTTCCGCTCGAAAACAACGATTCTTGCCACCGGTGGTGCAGGACGTATTTACGAATCAACAACCAATGCCTTTATTAATACCGGTGATGGTGTGGGCATGGCTTTACGTGCTAATGTCCCCGTGCAAGACATGGAGTTTTGGCAGTTTCACCCAACCGGCATTGCCGGTGCGGGCGTACTCGTGACTGAAGGGTGCCGTGGTGAAGGTGGCTTTTTGATTAATAAAAATGGTGAGCGCTTTATGGAGCGTTATGCACCGAATGCCAAAGATTTAGCCTCGCGTGATGTTGTGTCTCGTGCGATTGCTTTAGAGTTGCGTGAAGGCAATGGTTATGCACCAGATGGTGTCGATCATGTAAAATTGGACCTGACGCACTTGGGTGAAGATATCATTAATAAACGCTTGCCGGGGATTCGCGAATTATCGATGACCTTCGCTCATGTTGACCCGATTAAAGCCCCGATTCCTGTGGTACCGACCTGTCACTATATGATGGGTGGGGTGCCGACGAATGTTCATGGTCAGGCAATTACTCAAGATGCTCAAGGTCAAGATCACATTATTCCGGGTCTCTATGCGATTGGTGAGTGTGCTTGTGTTTCTGTGCATGGTGCGAATCGTCTTGGTTCTAATTCATTATTAGACTTAGTTGTCTTTGGTCGCGCATCGGGTAAGCACATTGCTGAAAATATCAATGATTTTGCCTTGGAAGATGTCAGTGAGAGTGACTTAGAGCAAGCTTTATCACGTATGAATCGTTGGAATGAAACTAAATCAGGTGAGAGTTTCCAAGTGATTCGCCATGAGATGAAGCGGGTGATGCAGCAAGACTTTGGTGTATTCCGTCAAGACAAGCCATTAAAAGAAGGCTTGAAAAAACTAGAAGAGTTAAGCGAGCGCTTAAAAACGGCGAAAATGGATGATCATAGTCAGACCTTTAACACGACGCGTATTGAAGCGCTTGAGTTAGATAACCTGATGAATACAGCATTGGCTACCGCACACTCAGCGGTTGTTCGTACCGAAAGCCGTGGCGCGCACAGCCGTGAAGACTATCCAGAGCGTGATGATGAAAACTGGTTAAAGCACACGGTTTATTTTGCTGAGGACCACAAAATTAGTTATCGCGAAGTGAATCGTAAACCGAAAAAAGTGGATGCTTTTCCACCGAAACCACGTGTCTACTAAGGGGAAGTTGCAATGAAATTTAAAATTTATCGCTATAACCCGGATGTGGATAAAGCGCCTTATATGCAAGAGTATGATCTGGATATTCCAAAAGGTTCTGACATGATGGTGCTTGATGCACTTGAGCGTTTAAAGGAAGAAGACCAAACGATTGCAATTCGTCGCTCATGCCGTGAAGGGGTGTGTGGCTCTGATGGTATGAATATTAACGGTAAAAATCGTTTGGCTTGTGTGACGCATTTGTCTGAACTAAAAGCCCCTATCGTTGTTAGACCCTTACCGGGTCTGCCGGTGATTCGTGATCTAGTGGTTGATATGACACCGTTCTATAAACAATATGAGCGGGTTAAACCCTATTTAACGCCAGCAGGTGAAGCACCGGCGAAAGAGCGTTTACAGTCCCCTAAAGAGCGTGAAAAATTAGATGGCCTGTATGAATGCATCTTATGTGCATGCTGCTCAACATCGTGCCCATCATTTTGGTGGAATCCTGATAAATTTGTGGGTCCTGCTGGTTTATTGCAGGCTTATCGCTTTTTAGCTGATAGTCGTGAAGGTCATGTTGATGAGCGTTTGGCAGGACTAGAAGATCAGTTTAGTTTATTCCGTTGTCGCGGCATTATGAATTGCGTGGATGTGTGTCCGAAAGGCTTAAATCCAACGAAAGCGATTGGTCATATTCGTTCGATGATGCTAAAAAGAGCGGTATAATAAAAGCTCAGTGATGAGGTTGCAGAAAAGTGGGCATTGCGCCCGCTTTTCCTGTAATGTTAGAGGATATATTAATAACGCATGATGATTAAATCGAGGCACCAACATGCGAGAATCTTTACTTAAAGAGTTAGAAGACACTGCGTTTTTAGATGCGGGGAGTAGCTCTTATGTCGAGGACCTTTATGAACAGTATATTGAAGATCCAGACAGTGTTGATGAAAAGTGGCAAAATTACTTTGCCAAATTAAAGCAAGAAAGTCAAAACCCGGAAATTCCCCACTCTGAGGTGCGTGCTGCATTTCAATCTTTAGCGCAACAAGCTCCTGTTGGTGAGGCATCATCAGGCTCATCTGCCTTGGCGCGTGTTAAAGGCTTGATCAGTAGCTACCGCTATTTGGGACATTTTGAAGCGGATCTTGATCCACTGAAGCGTCCACGTAACCATAAAATGGCCGAGCTTACTCCAGAGTACCATGGTTTAACTGCCGCGGATCTTGAAGAGTCGTTTCAAATTGATGGCTTAACCCACCAGCCATTAAAGCTTAAAGAAATTATCGATATTATGCGTAAAACTTACTGCGGCCATGTTGCTAGCGAGTACATGTATATCGTCGATCAGCAAGAGCGTGAGTGGGTGCAAAAGCGCCTAGAAGCAATCCATGCAACACCGAGCTTTAATCGTGAAGAAAAGCACCGCATTCTAGAGCGCCTAACCGCAGCCGAAGGCTTGGAAAAGTATCTAGGTTTAAAGTATGTTGGTCAAAAGCGCTTCTCTCTGGAAGGGGGTGAAAGCTTAATTCCAATGCTCGATGAAATGATCCAACGTGCTGGCGGTAAAAGTGTGCGTGAAGTCATTTTGGGCATGGCGCACCGCGGACGTTTAAATGCGCTAATTAATTTATTGGGTAAATCGCCTGAGCAGTTATTTGGTGAGTTTGAGCAAAGTATTGCTGTTGATGGTACCGGTGACGTTAAATACCATAAGGGTTTTTCTTCTGATGTAGAAACATCGGGAGGGCCTGTTCACTTAGCTTTAGCTTTTAATCCATCACATTTAGAAATTGTTTCGCCAGTGGCAGCAGGCTCTGTGCGCGCACGGCAAACACGTCGCGGTGATGTACAACGCAATCAAGTACTCTCTATTCAGGTGCATGGTGATGCGGCATTTGCTGGGCAAGGTGTGGTGATGGAAACCTTTGCGATGTCACACACACGGGGTTATAACATTGGCGGAACAGTTCACATTGTTATTAATAACCAGGTGGGCTTTACCACGGATCCGCGTTGTTCACGTTCGGGTGAATACTGTACTGATATTGCGAAGATGTCGTCAGCCCCAGTATTTCATGTCAATGGTGATGATCCAGAGGCTGTTGTCTTTGTGACTCAGCTCGCGTTGGATTATCGTCTGACCTTTAATAAAGATGTTGTCATCGATATGGTGTGCTATCGCCGTCATGGTCATAATGAATCTGATGAGCCGTCTGCAACTCAGCCTTTAATGTATAAAGTGATTCGCAAGCAAACGACGACACGTAAAATGTATGCCGATACTTTAATTAATTCGGGTGAATTCGAACGTGCTGATATTGATCAGGTCAATAAAGCCTACCGTGCCGCACTAGAGGCGGGAGAAGTTGTCGCGCCAGGTGTGCTTGATGGCGTAAATTTGCGTGATCATGCGGCAGATTGGGGGCCTTATATCGGCAATGATTGGGACACGCCTTATGATAATTGTTTGCCGAGGGAAAAACTAAAAGAGCTGGCCGAGCGGATGGAAGTATTACCTGAAGGGTTTAAATTACAGCCCCAGGTGAAGAAAACACTCGACAAGCGTGCACACATGACCCGGGGCGAAGAAGCCATCGATTGGGGTTATGCAGAAAACTTAGCCTATGCAACCTTGCTTGCAGAAGGTTTTGATGTGCGCCTGGCCGGTCAAGACTGTGGTCGCGGTACCTTCTCACATCGCCATGCCGAGCTACATAATCAAGAAAACGATGCGATTTACTATCCGTTAGAGCATGTTGCTAATCAACAGGGTAAATTCATTGTTATTGACTCTTTATTGTCTGAAGAAGCAGTACTGGCTTATGAGTACGGCCATGCCACCGCAGAGCCTCTCAGCATGACAATCTGGGAAGCGCAGTTCGGTGATTTTGCTAACGGTGCTCAAGTCGTTTTTGATCAGTTTATCAGCTCCGGTGAGCAAAAGTGGAATAGGCTGTGCGGATTAACAGTGTTATTGCCGCATGGTTTTGAAGGGCAAGGTCCAGAGCACTCTTCAGCACGCTTAGAGCGCTTTTTACAGCTTTCTGCTCAGCATAATATTCAAGTGTGTGTGCCGACAACCCCAGGGCAAATTTATCACTTAATTCGCCGTCAGATGGTGCGTAAGTGTCGTAAACCGCTGATTGTCATGACACCAAAGAGCTTATTGCGCTCACCCTTGGCAGTCTCTTCTTTAGATGACTTAGCCAAAGGGCACTATCATAATATTATTCCAGAAATAGATAGTCTTGATGCGAAGAAAGTCAATCGAGTGGTACTTTGCAGTGGTAAAGTTTATTATGACTTATTGTCCAAGCGCCGTAATAGCGATCAAAAAGATGTTGCTATTATTCGTATCGAGCAACTGTACCCATTTCCTGAAGTTGAATTGAAAAAAATACTTGAGCCTTATGCCCATGTAAAAGACTTTATTTGGTGTCAGGAAGAGCCAAGAAACCAGGGAGCTTGGTATCAAAGCCAACACCATATTCGCACCGTGATAGGTGAAGGTTGTAAATTACATTATGCTGGACGCCCACCGATGGCTGCCCCTGCTGAAGGGTATCCTAAAGTCCATGCAATAGAACAAGAACGCTTGGTGTGTGATGCACTGAATTTGGTAAAAGTTTGAGGAATAGACCATGTCTTCTGTTGAAATAAAAACACCCGTTTTTCCAGAGTCTGTGACTGATGGTACGATCGTCGCTTGGCATAAGCAGCCAGGTGAAGCGGTTGAGCAGGAAGAAACCATTGTTGAAATTGAAACGGATAAAGTTGTCCTTGAGGTGCCTGCACCGGCAGATGGCGTATTAGAAGTCATTGCTGCGAATGAAGGAGATACTGTTGTTGCCGAGCAGCTTCTTGGTACGATTAAAGAAGGTGCTGTGGCTAAAGAAGCCCCTGCAGTTGCAGAGAAACCTGCTGAAGCTGCATCAACACCTGCTGCTGCAAAACCCGCAGCCAAAGCGGCTGAACCGTCTGCGGCGGCGAAAGCGCCAGAAATTGAAGGGCACTTAAGTCCATCATTGCGCCGCAAAGTCGGTGAAGGCGTTGATGTTTCTAGCATCTTAGGTGTCGCTCCAGAGGCAGCTGGGCGTTTAGAAAAGCGTGTGCCAATGTCACGTTTACGTGCGCGTGTTGCCGAGCGCCTGCTTGAAGCTCAGCATAATAACGCGATATTAACCACGTTTAACGAAGTAAACATGAAACCCGTTATGGATCTTCGTAAGCAATACAAAGATAAATTTGAAAAAGATCATGATGCGCGTTTAGGCTTTATGTCCTTTTTCTTGAAAGCTTGTGTGGTGGCTTTAAAAGAGTTCCCAGAGGTGAATGCCTCTGTTGATGGTACTGATATCTTATATCACAACTATTATGATATTGGCGTTGCCATTTCATCGCCACGTGGTCTAGTGGTGCCTGTGGTTCGTGATGTTGATCAGCTTAGCTATGCAGGAGTTGAATCTTCTATTCTTAATTACGCCTACCAAGCACGCGATGGCAAGCTGGCAATGGAAGATATGCTGGGTGGGACCTTCACGGTGACTAACGGTGGAACTTTTGGTTCGATGATGTCGACGCCTATTATTAACCCACCGCAAAGCGCGATTTTAGGCATGCACAACATTGTTGAGCGTGCTGTGGTTGAAAAAGGTGAAATTGTCATTCGTCCGATGATGTATATCGCCCTTTCTTATGACCATCGGATTATCGATGGTGCAAGTTCTGTACGTTTCTTAGTGCGAGTCAAAGAAATGCTGGAAGACCCAGCACGTATGTTGTTGAACGTATAAATTGTTGTGCCATAAACTTCATGTTTATGGCATAATGCCGACCAAACATTTCAATCGATCTTTTTGTTTGAGGAATGAACTGTCATGAATTTACATGAATATCAGGCGAAGCAGCTTTTTGCTGAGTATGGCCTTCCTGTCTCTAAGGGTGTTGTGGCAAGCAGCATCGAAGAAGCTGTGACCGCAGCGGATCAAATCGGTGGTAGTACGTGGGTTGTTAAAGCTCAGGTCCATGCCGGTGGTCGTGGTAAAGCCGGTGGTGTCAAGCTTGCATCATCAAAAGATGAAATTAAAGATTTTGCCAGTCATTGGCTTGGGAAAAATCTAGTCACTTTCCAAACTGATGAGAAAGGCCAACCAGTTCACAAGATTTTAGTTGAGACCTGCACTGATATTGATAGCGAATTGTACTTAGGCGCGGTTGTTGACCGTGCGACACGTCGTGTGACCTTTATGGCATCGACTGAAGGCGGTGTAGAAATCGAAAAAGTCGCAGAAGAAACGCCTGAGAAAATTTTTAAAGTTGAAATCGACCCACTTGTTGGGCCACAAGCGTATCAAGCGCGTAATGTCGGCTTTAAATTGGGCTTAAATGTGAATCAAGTGAAGCAATTCACTAAGGTTTTCTTAGGTCTGGCGAATATGTTTTTAGATTATGATTTTGCCCTATTAGAAATTAATCCATTAGTGATTACCAAAGAAGGTAATTTGCACTGCCTAGATGGTAAAATTAACATCGATGGTAATGCGTTATATCGTCAGCCAAAAATTCATGAGATGCGTGATGCGACGCAAGAAGATGAGCGTGAAGCACGTGCGGCTGAGTGGGACCTTAACTATATTGCTCTTGATGGCGATATTGGTTGTTTGGTTAACGGCGCTGGCCTTGCGATGGCGACGATGGATGTCATTAAATTACATGATGGTAGCCCGGCGAACTTCTTAGATGTCGGTGGTGGCGCGACTAAAGAGCGTGTTGCTGAAGCCTTTAAGATCATTTTGTCTGACACGAGCGTGAAAGGTATTTTGGTGAATATCTTTGGTGGTATCGTTCGTTGTGACATGATTGCTGAAGGTATTATTGCGGCTGTTGAAGAAGTGCATGTCAATGTTCCTGTGGTTGTTCGTCTTGAAGGAAATAATGCCGAGGCAGGTGCAGAGAAACTTGCAAGTTGCAACCTGAATATTACGCCTGCATCTGATCTTGATGATGCTGCAGAAAAAATTGTTAGTGCTGTTAAATAAGGGTGAGCCATGAGTGTTTTATTAGACAAAAATACCAAAGTTATTTGCCAAGGCTTCACAGGTAAGCAGGGCACTTTTCATTCTGAGCAAGCCATTGAATATGGTACAAATATGGTTGGCGGTGTGACTCCAGGTAAAGGTGGAGAAACTCACTTAGGTCTGCCAGTATTTAATACTGTTGCAGAAGCCGTAGAAAAAACGGGAGCTGAGGCGACAGTCATTTATGTTCCTGCACCATTTTGTAAAGATGCAATTATCGAAGCGGCGGATGCGGGAATTAAACTCATCGTGTGTATTACTGAAGGTATTCCAGTACTCGATATGCTCGATGCTAAAGAATACATCGAGAAATATACTAAAGCACGTTTGATTGGCCCGAACTGCCCCGGTGTGATCACCCCAGGTGAATCTAAAATTGGCATTATGCCAGGTCATATTCATTTGCCTGGTAAAGTCGGTATTGTTTCTCGCTCGGGTACATTGACGTATGAAGCGGTAAAACAAACAACTGACCTAGGCTTTGGTCAGTCAACTTGTGTAGGTATTGGTGGTGATCCAATTCCAGGATCTACATTCATCGATATTTTAGAGATGTTCCAAAACGATCCACAAACTGAAGCGATCATTATGGTGGGTGAAATTGGGGGTACTGCTGAAGAAGAAGCTGCTGAGTACATCAAAAATAATGTGACAAAGCCTGTGGTTTCTTATATTGCGGGTGTTACAGCGCCAGCTGGAAAACGTATGGGCCATGCCGGTGCGATTATCTCAGGTGGTAAAGGAACAGCGGCTGAGAAGTTTGCTGCACTTGAAGCGGCGGGCGTACGCACTGTAAAAGCACCGACTCAATTGGGTCAGGCGATTAAAGAAGTGACTGGCTGGTAAGTCAAGTTACTTACAATAAGATCACTAGAAAGCCGGGGTTAGGGTTAATCCCGGCTTTTATTTTTTGGAGAAAATATTATGAGTGAAAGTGAAAATAAGCTCGATATCGAAAAATTTTTTAGCCTTAACAGAAGGCGTGACGAGTGCGGTGATTGCTGAAATGAAGCAACATGGTTTGGAAAATATGACCCAAGACCCCAATATGATTGCGACTTTAATGGCAAGCAGTTTGGGCATGTTGATTGGCTCGACTACTCAGAAAACCAAAGGGTCGCGCGATGAGATTTTAAAAAGTGTTGATCGCTTAATTAATGAGGCGATTAATACTGCAGATACAATTTACAAAGATTAAAAAAGATTCTTGATTCGCTAATTTCTCTTTCTTCTCCACTGGTGCAGGGTGTTGTATCAGCGGAGCTTGATTTGTTTCCATGGATATAAAAAATAAATGAATTCAGAGTAAGAATGCTCAATCAGCATAAAGTTCGAATAAATAATTACGATAATACAGAAGGTGGCATGACAGGCCCTTTATACTTAACAGGCTAATAATTCAACATGTGCTAATAACCGAACTGAATTTGGCGGTGGTCGATGAGTTTCATCTGATAATTGATCGAAAATAGGGCTTGCCTGATTATAATCTGGATGTCTGCACGGCTGATCAGAAGGAGTAGGGTAAAAGTGCTCTTTTGCTTTTTCAAAGTCAGTAGTTCGATAGTCTTGTGAGTCCTGTTTGCTTCTAGCGCTAGAGAATCTGGCCGTACGCTGTTTTGCTGCCGCTTCAGCTTTAGCAACAGCTGCAACACAGCTCTTTTTATCTGCTGCCTTTTTTATTTGCTCTTCTGCTGAGGTAAGGTGAGGCATTTTTTCTTTCGCAGAGTTTGCACGTAATCGAGCCATTGCATTATGCACGGCCCCTAGTGCAACTTGCTGATCTTTTTCAAGGCTGGTGAATGGAGAGGTGTGTTGAGCAAGAAATGTCTCTTGTTCTGCTCTAGGCGCTGCAATAATAGCTTCTAATGCTTGGTGCTCAACTTGAGCATTTGTTGCAACCGCATAGTGTTGTGAGGATGGGTCTTGATTATAGCGAATAGCAAATAACACTAAATCAAGTCTTGATTTGCAATGAACGGCTTGCGCAATAAGTTCACTGGTAAGGTCGCTAATAGCGAGGCCAGTGATCCGGAAAAAATTACTATTTTTATAAGCCCAAACTAGAGTAGGATTAAAGTAGTAGCCTGCTTCCTTTAAAGCCTGCTCGAATGTGACCTTGTCTTCACATCCATGCATAAAATATTGAAAAACATCATACAAAATAGAGTTTGTGTAGTTTTCAGATTTTGCTGGAGATTCTGTACTTGCTTCTTGGGAAAAAACACGCTGACGTTTTCTAAGGTAGGATTCATCTGCCATATGTTTCCAAGTTGTCTCCTTTCCATCGGGTACATCAAAGTCTAATGCCGAGATTTCTTCAAATATTTCAATTCCGGCTTGATGTGGAACCCCTAACCTTAATGGGTGCCCAGTGGATTTGTGGCATCCATATTTGAAGTGACGCACACACTCAACGTTGTCTGGAATGAGTATGGCTCTATCTGTTGCAAATGCTTCAGGAGCTTGAGCTTCGAAAGCTTTACGCTTTTCTTCTGTCGCACCATACCAGTTGAACTTTCGTGTCCGATTACCTATACGCGTTGCATTCACTAAATGTAGATCGTTCTTGATTTTAGAGCGCTTTGCTGTTTCTTGTAGCTTTCCATAACCTTCGCCTGCAACTGGGTCAATTGCGTTAACTTCTTCAATGAAAACTTTATCGTCTGGAAAACCCATCTCTTCTAATAATTCAGATAATAACTGAGAGAAAGCGATGGCAGTGATGCCTCCCCGACTATATGATGCACGAAGCCTAACTATGATGGGTTCGTCAGGGTTTTGCTGAAGGCGAACGAGAATAAAATTGAGCGCTACTATAACTGCATGTTGCAAGTTATGCTCCCAACCATCACCGTAACGACCACTTCGATTTGTTGTTGTGTCTTGAGAAAGTAGAAGAGAGCTTATTTTAGTTGGGTTGTATTCCTCACCTGGCCTTAGGTACTGTTGACCTTGGTAAGTGCAAGTTTTAGCAGAAGGGCCTGGAAAGTAAATTTTGACATGCTGAGGCTCGTAGGGATTTCTACTCGCATCGTCACTATCGCCTCTGATGCGTAGTTTGCCATTGTTTTCTGGATCAATGAAAACTTCTTCTGCAGGACTTTTTGTAAATACATAGCCAACAACACTTTTTCCAAACTTTTGTTCAGAAGAGCTATTAAGATTAACGCCAGTACCATCAAAGTATATATCTAAATACATTAACTGCCCCTTTTGTTAATTAATGAAATATTTTAAGCTCACTTGTCTATGATGTTATGTGGTCGTTAGCGATGTTATGGAGAATTTTTGATAAATATTTAGATGTGGATTGTTTTTTTATAAATTAATTTTATGGAAAAATAACGGATTTAAATGAGGGGTATTAGGAGCAATGATATGAGTAAAAAGAAAATAACAGTTTAGAAATTACATTTAAATAACAATCAAAGTAACTTGATTATCAAGAAAAGCGTTAGTGAAGCACTCGCTCTTTTCTAAGCCGATAAATTTACCAGCGTATAATTCCCTTTTTTATGCTCCCCCAAACAGAAAGTGCAACTACTAAAATAATGGCTGCACGAGCAATATCTGGCACTCGGTAGACTTCAAATAAAACAACAGCAAGAAGATAAATGAGAAATAAAGCGAGGGTCATAACTGTTTTCATAACTATTTTATCCATAAACTTTAATGTCCATCAAAACTCCTTTTACACTAAATAAATAAGCTTGTAATGTCTATAGCTTAGAGTGAAAACCGGAAGAGACAGGAGCATGTGATATAACATAAGTTAGAAAACACATTGACTCAATGTGAAAATTTACATTTTCAAATGAGTTAATCTAAATCTTTCTGTTATTTGCTCCATTGGAAAAATTATGGTTTTTAACATAATAATCTGGTTGAGAGCAAATGAAAGGAATGGGCTAGTGATCCGTTATCTTTCTTATGATTTCAGCTTTTAAAAAAATTATTACATGGAAAAAAACTATGAAATTCACACCAGAAAATCTTGCATTAATCACAAGCATGTTGAAAAGCGAAATGCAAAAAGAGCCGGGCTATTCAGAAGAGTCTGTTAATGTAGCGATCTCCCAAAATGAGAAAGAAGATCTTCAAATCAATGTTAAAGAGAGTAAGCCACATTCGAGAAGTCTGGGCCGTATGGCGATTTTCAGCCTTATGGGCATAGGCGCTGTTGATTTCACGGACCCTAGAAGAGCAGAATGTGCCCGAAGTATTCATAAAGAATGGGCAACAGGAGATACAGAAGAAGACAGGGGTTTAGAAATTTTAACGGTTTCTGCCCAATATGCTGAAAAACTACTTCAGAGGTGTGAAGATAAATATCTTAGAGCTGATTCTGTAATTCATGATCAACTAGAAAAAAATACGCCGCTCATTCCAGCAGTAGCTCATGAGGTGGTGGGGTTTGTTCATGGAGAAGGTCCATGCGCAAGGCTGGGTAATAAAGGGCCGAGCAATACAGCTACGTTAGTTTTGTCTACTGTGGAGACTCCGGAGCCAAGGTCAGAACCAGGGCAAGAAGACGAAAGCGGTTGTTGTGCAGTGCTTTAGCCTCATAATCAAAAGTTTTTTGGTAGGGGGCGACCTCTCACACCATACGTGCGATATTGAATACAGAGAACCGATGTAGTATGTGTACTGATGGCTCTTCGGTGCTTGTTTATAGATCACCTTAGCTGTGTGACTTATAGCGAGTTGATTGGTTTATTTTTGACAAAATATGTTGAGAAGAAAATATTTCTCACTGAGAGTCAAGGGGCGAGCTGGCTGACGGTTGATGATATGGTGTGCTCTACACCCCTTAAGGCTAGTTTTTGGGGCGTAGAGAAAATTAAAAAGTAGTTACTGAAGTAGTATTTTTTTGAGCATAAGCTGGCCGCTTTGACCGGCCCAAATTTCTGGGATGTCTATGAGTTTAGCAAAGCCAACTTTACTATAAAAGCGTTCGGCAATGCGCTGAGTCGCAGGGGTATTATTTTCATCATAAGGTGTTTTAACAACCAAATACTGATGACGAATATTGCGACTGTATTTTTCAGCTGCATCGATCAGACTAAGGCCAATGCCCTGTTGCTGATAAGGCTTTAGAATGGCAATAAGAGCGACTTCTGTTGTGACAGGTGCATGCTGTTGCAACCCCATAAAGCCAACAATACGTTGATGACTATGAGCGGCAAGAATATGCATTTTTTCAAAATGACGTGCATAGTGATTAATGGTTACTTCATTTTTAAAAGATTCTGGAATTTGGCGCATTAAACGCTCGCAGGTCAATGCTTTATGGCGCTCTAGTGGTGCAATGGTGGTTTGCATGGCGAAGTCTCTTTCTATCCCTATATACTTAATCTAGCAAGCTTTGTGCGACAGTGCCGCTGTGTTACCTGGTCTTTATGTCAGATAATCTCTGTAGTTTCTGTGAGACTTTATACCGAAACACTAATAAACAGGCTGGTAGCTGACAGGGTGTCTAGCTTTCCTTGGGCGGTGAATGTTTGACTAGCTCGCTTTTCTTTTTGTATTTGTTGGCGTGCTTCTTGGAGTAGCTGATCCGCTTGGCGAGCGATGTTATGGTCTTGGCTGGAAGGAACTGCAGGTGCGAGTGCGGCGCGTTTTATCACTGCTGCTTTTTTGAGTGTTTCTTCTGGAGTTGCTCCTTTGCTGATGTCCAGTGCGACATGCCCGCCGATGGCATAGAGCTTGTTATCAGGGCCTTTTTGATAGGAAAATTGAGGACCTTGCAGTAAATAAGGCCCTGCTGCTTGAGCATGAGCCTGTTCATGACGGCGTACTTCTGCATCTCTCGCTTTTAATTGTAATAGCAGTTTCTTTTCAGCTGGGCTCAAAACTAAATTTTTATCTGTTTGATTTTCTGTTGATTTTTTTTCTTGAGGGCCAGTTTGTTGTTGGCTGGTTGTGTTATCAAGTTTATCTTGGTCTTTAGCATGAGTATCAATAGCAACAGAGCTAATTTGAGTGATGGACTCGATCTTATTGGCTGATAGTCTATTGATAAATTGATTAAACTCGAACATGGCGGCAAATTCCTCTAAAGTTTTAGAGTCTTGTGCCGAGAGGGAAGTTTCTCTAGTGGCTTCAGTGCATTAGTGGGGCAGGTTTGCCTTTCCACTCGTAGAGCAAAGACGACTTGATTGGGCAGTTTTGGCTGCACTTTCTAGCGCAACCCGTTGATATATTACGTGTTTGAACTTGGCCTTTATTGATAAAATGTTGGAGCATACATTGTAATTGTTCGGGTTCGGCTTGAAAACACAGACTCATTTCTTTTAAGGTCGCATAACCACGTTCTCGTAAGTAAGATTTTAACTTTGAGAGTGTGATCATGCTCGTTTCCTTAAATTGATAAATAAAGCTTAACCGCAACAGTTGGACTTGTCTGCACTGCAAGATTTGGCTAAAGCGGGCTGAGTTAAATCTACGCTGCTGCGTTTGGACCATTGCAAAAGCCCAAAGATAGAGAGGGCTTGGAATAAAATGAAACCGATAATCCATGCTGTTGATGAATTAGGGTGAGCTGAAAATGTACCGGCTTGGTAAGTGATGACTGCAAGTGAATAAGCTGTGCTCGCGCCCCAATAGGTTGAGAGATACGCCCAGCCACGGCCAATTTCACGTGATAAAGCACCAATGGTGGCGATGCATGGGATATAGAGTAATGCAAAGACCAAATAGGCAAATGCCGCAATTGGGCTGCCAAAGAAATGGACCATTTGCCCCATCGCACTGGAGTCCATGTCGCCATCGGCTTTTGCTGCTTCAAATGGGTTGATAAATGTACCTGCATTCATGCTGGCAAAGCCATCGAAGGTGTCAGTAAAGGCACCTTTAATGCCGCCCCAAAAGCTGAAATTTTGGTCAGCTGGCGCAGGGGTTTGTTGTGAATAAAGTGTATTTAATGTCCCAACAACAACCTCTTTGGCAAGTGTACCTGTGATTAGCCCTACTGTGGCAGGCCAGTTCTCTTGTTCGATGCCCATCGGCTGGAACACTGGAGTAATGACTTTACCTGCTTCTGAAAGGATCGAGTTACGGCTACCATTTGGATCAATCGTGCCATTTAGATTAATGCTGTTTAAACTACCGATGAGTATACAGACTGGAACAATGATTTTACCTGCACGGATGACGAAGCCTTTTAGCCGGTTCCAGGTGAGCATGAAAATACTCTTCATATGGGGGGCGTGATAAGCAGGGAGTTCCATGATAAAAGGAGTCGCATCGCCCCGCAAGATGGATTTTTTAAGGAGCAATCCAGTACCGATCGCAACAATGATGCCTAATAAGTAAAGGGCGAAGACAACGAGTGCGCCTCCTTGAGTAAAGAATGCGGTTGAGAAGACGGCAAAAATAGCCAGGCGCGCACCGCAGGAAATAAAAGGTGACATCATCGCCGTCATGATGCGATCACGACGGGTTTCTAGGGTACGTGTGGCCATGATGGCCGGAACATTACAGCCAAAGCCGACGATTAAAGGTACAAAGGACTTGCCAGGTAAACCAATGGCTTGCATGAAGCGATCCATAACAAAGGCCGCTCGCGCCATATAGCCTGAGTCTTCTAAGAAGGATAAAACAAAAACATCAGACCAATCTGGGGGATAAAGCCTGCGACGGTATCCAAACCGGTACCAAAGCCTTGAGCAGCAATTGCTGTGATCCAGTTGGGCAGTCCGGCGCTATGGCCTAGATAAGTTGCGCCATCAATGAAAATAGTGTCAATAACGCCTTGGAATAAAGGCTGTAATGCACCGCCGATATTGATGGAAAGTAAGAACATCCAGTACATTAAAAATAAGAAAATAGGAATGCCCAGCCAGCGGTTCATGACAATATTGTCTAGGCGTTGTGTGAAAGTTCGTTGTGCCTTAGAAGAACGTTCTGTCGCATTTGCAATAATTTCACCAATGCGTTGATAGCGCGCATCAGCGATTAAAATGTCGGCTTCTTCATCGGTTTTCTCTTCAATTTGTGCAGAGTGCTCAGTCGCAGTTGCTATCAGAGTTTCTGGTAATTTGTGGGTGACTAGTGTGTCTTGTTCGAGCAAGCGCGTGGCGAGCCAGCGCGGGCGGTTGATATGAAAAGGAGTAAGTTGGTCTGTTTCTATCTGTGTGGTGAGTGCGGTAATGCTCTGCTCTACATCATCAGAAAAATGTGAAGAAAAATCTGATGGGGTAAAAGAGTGATCAATGATGGCGCTTTTGAGTTGGTCAATGCCTTTATTTTTGCTAGAGACAAGCTCAACGACGGGGCAGTCTAGTGCTTTGGAAAGTTGTTTGCTATCGATATTGATTTTACGTAATTTAGCGATATCCAGCATGTTCAGCGCAATGATGCAGGGAATTTGCATTTCTAAAAGCTGGGTGGTTAGGTAGAGATTTCTTTCCAAGTTAGCCGCATCGATAATGTTGATGACAAGATCGACTTTTTCTTTGAGTAAATACTCACAGGCGATACGCTCGTCTAAAGAAGATTGTTCAGAAGCGACATTCAGCGAATAAGTTCCTGGTAAATCAATGAGTTCTATTTCATGATGTCGATAAGAAAACGTCCCCGTTTTTTTGCTCTACGGTAACTCCCGCCCAATTCCCGACTTTTTGTTTAGCGCCCGTTAATTGGTTGAAAAGTGTGGTTTTGCCTGAGTTTGGATTGCCGAGTAGGGCGATTTGTAGTTTCTTCATGAGAGGCATTCCAACTCTAACAGGGCTAACTCTTTGCGACGGATACAAAGGGCGTAATCTTTGACTTCTATATAAAAAGGGTCGCCTAAAGGAGCGACACGATCTATGCGAAATGTTGACCCTGGCATAATGCCCATAGAAAGGAGCTTATGGCGGTAATTTTTATCAGTGCCCTTATTGATTTTTTTAACTTTATAGTGATTGCCAGCATGTAAGTAAGATGTACTCATAAATTTATCTCTAACCAACGGCTTGATCGTAGAAGTGTTGTGCCGGTAGTGTAGCGATTAATTTATGGAGAAGCAATAAAAATGATAATAGTTCTCATTTTTATCACGTTGTTTTAATGTTAATAAAAATTAATGATTGATTAATTTTTGTTGTTTTACCATAAGATAAGCTGGTTTTATCTGTTTTGTCTTTATTTATGGGGGAAGGGGGGTGGGACAGGTTGAGTGATTGGTCCCTCTAAGCTTCCAGGGGGAAGACCTGCATCCATCGCTCGGGGGGAAGGGTCATGTGCTCCATGAGGCGTTGCATCGTTAGAATACGAATCTGTCATTTTTTTATTCGGTTGCGGGCTGCATGCTGTTAGAAAAGCGCTGCAAAACATAATTGTGAGCAGCCGTAGCAAGTGTGGGTGTTGCATTTGGAGGTCCCCTAGCTTTAAATATTAACCAATTGTTTTATTTGATTATAGACAGCTTTGTCTATGTTTCTGACTCAATTGCCTTGATATAAGCACCAGACTCAGTGCGGACAGATTTTTTCTAAAGCTTACAATCTCTCTATACGTAGATGCTTTTTTTAGGGCGCTCTTTGGAGCGAGGGCTTGCGAGAGCGTAGGAAATAATGTATCATTGGCCGCCTTAGCGTAGTGTAATGATTATGAATTATTTTTTTAGGCTTCTGGAGTTGAACCAGAAATGAGTACATATAGTGCAAAGCCAGAGACTGTAAAGCGTGATTGGTTCGTCGTAGACGCAGCTGATAAAACCTTAGGTCGTATGGCAAGCGAAATCGCAAAGCGACTTCGTGGGAAACATAAGCCCGAGTATACTCCACATGTAGACACTGGTGACTACATCATCGTGGTAAATGCTGATAAAGTGGCTGTGACAGGTAACAAAGCGAAAGACAAGTTATATCATCGCCATACGGGTTTCCCTGGCGGGATTAAGTCTCTTCCTTTTGATGAAGCGAAAGCAAAAAAATCCTCAGCGTGTCATCGAACTTGCTGTTAAAGGGATGTTGCCACGTGGACCTTTAGGACGTGCGATGTTGCGTAAACTGAAAGTTTATGCCGGTGCGGAGCATGATCATGCTGCTCAGCAACCGCGTATGCTTGAGATTTAAGTGAGGGATATATGACTGTTCAAAATTATGGTACTGGCCGTCGTAAATCTTCTACAGCACGTGTTTTTGTTCGCCCAGGTACGGGTAAAGTGACTGTGAACAAGCGTCCACTTGATGAATATTTTGGTCGTGAAACAGCACGCATGGTTGTTCGTCAGCCATTAGAGCTTGCTGAGATGACAGAAAAATTCGACGTTTATATCACTGTAGCAGGTGGTGGATCGACAGGTCAATCTGGCGCGATTCGCCACGGTATTGCTCGTGCAATTGTTGATTACGATGAGACGATGCGCTCTAAAATGCGTACAGCAGGCTTCTTGACTCGTGATGCTCGTGAAGTTGAGCGTAAGAAAGTGGGTCTTCGTAAAGCACGTCGTGCGACACAGTTCTCTAAGCGTTAAACGACTTATACTTTGTTATTGGGGTGGCCGTGTTTTTATAATCATGTGAGCTGCCTTTATTCAAAGTCTAAAAAAGCCCTGTTCTTTTTCAAGTGCAGGGCTTTTTATTTGAATCACTTATAGTAAGATCATTAAAATGATCTCTTTTGGAGGGAGTATGGCAACGGTAACAAGCAAGCGTTCTGTCATGACGCTGTATTCGAATCAAGAGTGCCCGTTTTCACATCGTGTGCGTCACGTGTTGGCTGAAAAAGGAGCGGCTGTTGAAATTATTGAAGTTGACCTAAATAATAAACCTGAAGATTTAATTGATCTTAATCCATACGGCCAAGCGCCTACCTTAGTTGATCGTGACCTGGTTCTTTATGAATCACGGATTATTATGGAATATTTAGATGAGCGTTTCCCTCATCCACCGCTGATGCCTGTTTATCCAGTCGCACGTGCACAAAACCGTTTAATGCTGCACCGTATAGATTACGACTGGTATACGCACATGGCAAAAATTATGTCAGGCAGTGCTACTGAAGTGAAAAAAGCGCGTAAGGCACTGCAAGAAAGTTTGGTCTCGCTTGAGCCGGTATTTGCTGAAAAAGAGTATTTTCTAAGTGAAGAATTTACTTTGGTCGATTGCAGTTTAGGTGTTTTATTGTGGCGTTTGCCGCGCTTGGGAGTTGAAATTCCTGCCCGATCAAAAGCATTGAACGCCTATTGTGATCGTTTATTTGCGCGTGATGCTTTTCAAGCAAGTCTTTCTGACCTTGAACGTGAATATCGTGATTAAAGGGGAGCGGGTATGGCATTATTACGTTCTTATTTGATTCGTTCTTCTTATGACTGGATCGTGGCTCATCAGTTAACGCCTTATTTGTTGGTGGATGCGACACTCGACGATGTTGATGTGCCCGAAGAGTATATTGATAAGGGCAAGATTATTTTAAATCTCGCACCTGCTGCGGTGAATGAGCTGGAAATCGAAGAGAGCTGTATTCACTTTTCTGCGGGGTTTGGTGGTGTGTTGCGTCGTATTTATGTGCCGATTAATGCGGTGCTTGCTTTGTATGCGCGTGAGAATAATATGGGTGTGTATTCTCGTGATGATGGCCCAGGTATGTGGGTAAACGAAGGGGATGGGCGTGATATTGCACCGCCACCTGAACAAGCGTCGAAGGGTGCTGGAACCGTAAAGAAGACGGACCGATCCTTTTTACGAGTTGTTAAATAAAAAAGAGCGTTAACGCTCTTTTTTTATGTTGCTTAATTCTTGCAAAAATGTAACTGAATGATTGTTTCTATGGTGGTTTATTTAGCTGTTGCCAAATAAAGTATTATCAATCGCATCACACAAGCAGTGAGTAATAAGCAAGTGTGTTTCTTGGATGCGAGCGGTTTTATCGGCTGCCACGCGCACTTCGAGGTCCTCTTCGCTTAGCATTTTGCTAACTTCGCCGCCATCACGGCCGGTTACTGCAATGACTTTAATATCACGCTCTTGAGCGGCTTGAATGGCGGTTAAAATATTTTTAGAATTGCCGCTTGTTGTATAGGCAAGTAAGATATCACCGCTGTTGCCTAAGGCTCGAATTTGCTTGGAGAATACTTGATTGTAATCATAATCATTGGCGATTGCCGTTAAAGTTGATGTGTCTGTTGTCAATGCAATTGCGGGAAGCTCTGGCCGTTCTCTCTCGTAGCGATTAAGCATTTCTGATGAAAAGTGTTGGGCATCACCCGCCGAGCCGCCATTGCCACAAGTTAAAACTTTATGGCCGTCAATGAGGGCTTGCACGATCAGAGCAGCAGCGCCTGCAATAATTGTGGGTAATTCGGCTAAAGCTTGCTCTTTGGCTGCAATACTTTCATGAAATTGTTGTTCTATCCGCTCTATCATATTGCCTGCTTAACCTTTTGTTTAATCAATCCATGATTATACCTGAAAAGCGTCTTGAATCCACTCGAGTTCTGAGGCTGTGATCGCAATGACATCGAAACGACATGGAGGGGTGAAGGGCAATGAGTTTAGGTAGCTATAAGCGGTTTTAATAATGCGTTGTTGTTTTTTAAAGTTGACTGTTGCCGCAGGGCTACCGAAGTTGTTATTTTTTCGATAGCGCACTTCAATAAAGATGATTTCTGCTTTTCCTTGCATGATTAAGTCAATTTCACCAAAGCGTGAGCTGTAGTTTTGAGAGATGAGGGTTAAGCCTTGCCTTTTAAGATAATTCAATGCTTGTCTTTCTGCATTAAATCCTTTAGTACGCACGAGAAGATAGAATTCCAGGTTGGACAAGAGTCTGGACTTTGCCGTTTTTATAAGTGACCCAGGTTAAGTGGGGGCGAATAATATTGTGACGGCTTAGACTGAGTGTTCCGGTCATGCCTCTCATCACATAGTTCGGATGGTTCTGGATTCGGTTAATATGCATAGCCAAATCATAGACATCCAGACCCAAAGCAAACAGATTGTTATTGCGCAGAGTGTTATTCCAAATTTGGCTCGCATAGTTTAGTTGTTGTTGCAGTTTATTGTTGTTAGCCAAAGACCAGGGGGTGATCATGATTTTAATGTCGTCTAAATCGCTGTTAACGGCGGTATTGCCAGTGTAGGCATTGGATAAGCTGATGACAGGAAGTTTGTCGGCAAAATAAAAGCGTAGTAGTGGTTTGATTTGCATCGCTTCTTGGTTGCGTGCAGCGAAAAATAAGAAATCGATATCTTTTCTTGGGCGTGGCTGGAATTGCAGTGGGCTTTCTAATAAGCGGCTTAATTTTCTGTAACGATCTTGACTTTGCCTGACTTTAAGTAGGCTGCTCAAGCCATAATGGATGGCTTGAGGAGATGAGAAAACCATGCTGTTTTTTATCTGGCCGCCGAGCTTTTGCCAGCGCGTCTTAAATGCTGTGGCAATGCTTTTTCCGTGAACCGTATTTGGCGTTAGCATGATTGCATTTTGATAACCTTCTTGCCAGGCGCGATCTGCGGCTTGTTCTGCTTCGTAGGTGGGCGATAGGCTAAAATAGTAGAGGTCTCGAGGGTAAGGAGTGTTCGGCTTCGTGCCTGGCTTATTGAGAGCAAGGGTTGGGATGGATATTTTTTGGTATTGAAGGCTTTGAACGGCGTGTTTACTGAGTGGGCCAATAATGAGGTTCGCTCCTTCTTTAATGGCTTGTTGGTAAACAGAGTAAGCCTGTTTACCGCTATTTGTATCATAAATTTCTAGAGTGGGCCGCGCGCCCATAGATTGATAATAGGCGGTGAGAACGCCTTGCTTTATTGCCTTGGCTGCTTCTTTATAAGGGCCAGTGCTTGGAAGCAATAAGGCGATTTTATTGATTTTCCAAAAACGCTTTGAGAGTGCTGATTGAATTTCATAGGGCAAAGTGTCAATGGATAATGTTTGTGGAAAGGCTTTTTGCCATTGTTTGAGTTGGTCTTGTAATTGCTCTGGGTGTTTTTCATGGGTTTTGTAGATCAATGCAAGGGCCATCCAGGCGCTGGTGGGGTCGCCGGGAATGTTCGGGTTAAGTTCCCTTAATGCTGGTTTTGATAGTTGGCCAACTTCGTTCCAGATGATGGCTTGATTGCGTTTAATTTCATCTGCACTGACTAACCAATCCCCTAAAGAGATTCTAGTTTTAATCGTTTCAAATACATTATTAACTTGGCTATACGCACTGGCTTTGAGTTCGTAATATTGGCGCTTGTTATTGGCGGTTAAGCGTTGGGGTGAAAGCTGTTGTAAAGTACTTAAAGCCTGCTTGGCTTGGTGATTTGCTAAGTATAATTGTGTTTTTTTTAGTAAATAAGTTAAGCGTGTTTCAGCAGGCAGTGTTTGGGGGTTTATGAGTTGAAAGATGGCTTTCGCTTGTTTATAGCGTTTTTGCTTAATTAGTGTACTTGCATTATCGATCAGCTCCGCTGGGTTGGTGCGGGAAGGTGTTTCGCTATGTATCGTGGTTTGGGCAAGGCTATAACCAGAAAATAGGCCGGTTATCAGCATGATTAAGGTATAGCGTAAATATTTATCATCCATGTGCAATGCACTGATTATTAACTGCTTATAATTACACTATACCGTGAGATCTATGGCTTTGCCATCTTAGCCGTCTAATGCACTGTAAACAGAAGTGAGCTTGGAGAGGGCTTGATAGCCTGGCAGAGTGTGTAGTGCGATAGCAAAGCATGCGCCTATGCACTGCCCACCGGCTTTTTCAATGAGTTTTAGTGCCGCTTGCGCTGTACCGCCTGTCGCGATCAGGTCATCGGTGACTAATACTTTTGCAGATTTTATATCACGAAAAGCGTCTTGATGGATTTCTAAAGTATCGGTGCCATACTCGAGCGCGTATTCGCTTTGATAGGTTTGGCTGGGTAGCTTGCCGGGTTTGCGAATAGGAACGAAACCTGCGTTTAGCTTATAGGCCAAAATTGCACCGAAGATAAAGCCACGGCTTTCGATGCCAGCGACAAAGTCGATTTTTTGATCCTGATAATAATCACAAAGATGGTCAATGAGTAGAGAAAACGCAGTATGGTCATTGAGTAAGGTGGAAATATCTTTAAACAAAATGCCAGGCTTTGGGTAGTCTGGAATATTGCGAATACTGTTTAGTAGTCTATTTTTGTTGGATTCTGATAGGGTTTTCATGTGATTGCTAATTATTAATGGTTAAAAATGAGTTTTTAGCTGTTACGCTGTAGTGATAATTCGGCAATTTGAACCAGTGCTTGTTTATAGGGTGTTAATGGCAGTGGTTCGAGTGCTCTGATTGCAAGGGAGGCTTGGTGATGGGCTTGGTCTCTTGCGTAACCGAGTGCGCCAGTATGCTTAATTGTTTGTAGAATTTGCTCAAGATGCTCCAGACCACCGCTGGTAATGGCTTGATGAATTTGTTGTTGTGCGGTGCCTTGGCTGTTTGCTAACGCATAAATTAAGGGCAGTGTCGGTTTGCCTTCGGCTAGGTCGTCTCCCAAGTTTTTGCCCATGGCGTTGCTGTCTGCTGAATAGTCGAGAACGTCATCTATGATTTGAAAGGCATTGCCTAAGTGTAAGCCATATTGCCCTAATGCGTTTTCAGTATCGCTGTCATTATCGTTGATAATGGCACCAAGCTTACAGGCGGTCGCAAAGAGTGTGGCTGTTTTACGTTCAATGACTTTATAATAGTCTTGCTCTGAGGTATCTGGATTGTTGCAGTGCATAAGCTGCAAGACCTCGCCTTCAGCAATTTGATTGGTCGCATCTGCAAGCACTTGCATCACGCGCATGATGCCAACTTCAGTCATTAGTTGAAAGGCGCGTGAATAAAGAAAGTCGCCGACTAAAATGCTAGCTGCGTTATTCCATACTACATTAGCTGTTTTATTGCCACGACGCATATCGGATTCGTCTACAACATCATCATGAAGTAGGGTCGCGTTATGGATAAATTCGATGACGGCGGCTAATTTTATATGGGCCTTACCATTGTAATTGACTGATTTTGCAGCAAGAAGAACGAGTAGAGGACGTAACCGTTTACCACTGCTATTTGTGATATAGTGGCCGATTTGATCAACGAGCGCGACATCAGAACTCAAGCTTTCAATAATAAGCTGATCTGTTGCTGCTAAATCTTCGCTGACAATTTGCTTAACTTCTTTTAGTGTAATTGACATACTCTATGTTCTAGCCATTTTAATATGTATAGTATTTGCACACAGGCTGTAATTTTACAGACAGCAAGCTACCCAATTTAAGCTTATGTTAACGAGCTCAGGGGGAAAAGGAAAGGGGTTGTATCCTTTTTAGATATCCTATAAAATAGCTTCGCTTAAATATTTAGAAATTTTGATGCGCGCTCTATTTAAGCTGAATCGGGTGTGCTTCCATATTTGGAGTCTAGGGTTATGTACGCGGTCATCAAGAGCGGCGGAAAACAGTATCGAGTTAAAGAGGGCCAGATCCTCAAAATCGAAAAAATTGAAAAAGATCAAGGCGCGAGTGTTGAATTTGATCAAGTATTGATGGTGGGTGAAGGTGAGAGCCTAAAGGTAGGTACACCAACTGTTGAGAATGCGAAAGTTACAGCTGAAGTTTTAGAGCATGCTAAAGGCCGTAAAATTCAGATCATCAAATTCCGTCGTCGTAAAAACTCACGTCGTCAAATGGGTCACCGCCAGTGGTATACTGCGGTTAAGATCACCGGAATTCAAGGTTAATTAAGAGGTAGTTCGTCATGGCAACTAAAAAAGCCGGTGGTAGTACCCGGAACGGTCGCGATTCGGAATCGAAACGCTTAGGCGTGAAACGCTTCGGCGGCCAAGTTGTAAAAGCAGGTAACATTTTAGTACGTCAGCGCGGAACACGTTTTCACGCCGGTACTGATGTAGGCTGTGGTAAGGATCACACCCTATTTGCTAAGGCAGATGGTCGTGTTCAGTTTGAAATCAAAGGTCCACACAAGCGCAAGTTTGTGAGCATCGTTGCTGAGTAAAACAGGCATTACATGCGTTTAAAAAGCCCCTATCTGATGGGGCTTTTTTGTGTTTAAAAGCTTAATGAAGCTTAAAAAATTTGAACTTTACATGAGTTAAATAGTCGTATTGTGTTATTGAATCTGTTGAGCTTGTAGCTTATTTATATAGAAATTAGGGTAATAAGAGATGAAATTTGTCGATGAAGCGCTGATTACAGTCCATGCAGGTAAAGGTGGCAATGGTATTTGCAGCTTTCGTCGTGAGAAATATGTCGAGTACGGCGGGCCGAATGGCGGTGATGGTGGCCACGGTGGCAGTGTTTATTTAGAAGCGGATCGAGCCTATAACACCTTGGCCGATTTTCGTTTTGTGAGCAAATACCTTGCTGAAGACGGTGAGAAAGGTCAGACGCGTAACTGTACTGGTAAATGTGGTGATGACCTTGTCCTTAAAGTGCCTCAGGGAACAGTGGTTATTGATGTTGAGACAGAGGAAACTTTAGGTGAGCTGGTTAAGGATGGTGAGCGTTTATTGGTGGCTCAAGGCGGCTTTCGAGGCTTAGGTAATGTGCGCTTTAAAAGTAGTTTAAATCGTGCGCCACGCCAATGCACGAATGGGACGCCAGGTGAGGTGCGTAAACTTAAGCTTGAGCTAAAAGTGCTGGCCGATGTCGGCTTATTAGGCTATCCAAATGCTGGCAAGTCCACCCTGATTCGTGCGATTTCGGCGGCTAAGCCTAAGGTTGCAAACTATCCTTTTACAACGATGCATCCAAATTTAGGTGTGGTTCGTGTCGGTGTGAGCCAGAGTTTTGTGGTTGCAGATATCCCGGGTCTCATTGAGGGAGCAGCAGAAGGTGCAGGTCTAGGGTTAAGGTTCTTGCGCCATGTGGCACGGACGCGTTTGCTTTGGCATGTGGTTGACGTTAATCCTGTTGATGACGATCCTGTGGATGCTGCACGAGCGATTGTGGCAGAGCTTGAAAAGTACAGCCCAGAACTCGCTGCTCGTGAACGTTGGTTAGTGCTGAATAAAACAGATTTATTGCCTGAGGATCAGCAAAAAGAATGGATTGCACATATTCTTGAAGGGCTTGGTTGGCAAGGACCTGTCTTTGAAATCTCAGCCTTAGATGGTGTGGGAACACAAGCACTCGTTGGCAAAACGATGCAGTACATTGAGGAAATGGAAGAAGCTAAAACAGCGACGAGTGCGTTGGAAAATCCTGTTGGTGGTGAGTTCGAGCAGGCAGAACCAATAAGTTAAGCCAGAAAGCCTTTCAATTGAGTCGAGGTGCCAGTCAGTTGCCGTGATGCTGTCTGGCATTTTTGCCTATTTTTAGTCTAGGCTTAAAGATAATTGGGTCATGTGCCGATAATTGTTGTTAGTCGCAGTGCATAACATTGGAAGTGCGTTTTATGTGGGGTTTGGGGAAGAGCTTACAGCTGAAAATTTACGCAGCGCTCATTGTGGTATTGACGGCGACATTGATCATTTCTGGAATTTTAAGCTATCGAGACTATCGTTCGACCCTATTTGAGCAGTTGGGTGATGAGATGAAGCTCACTGCTAATCGTTTGGCGCGTAGCTCTGCAGAACCGATGTGGAATGCTGACCAAGAGCAACTTGCCGCTCTATTAAAGTCTGAAATGTTGTCAAAATCAGTTGCAGGGATTGCGATTAAGGCTCCTGATGAGCCTCGTTTTGGTTTCTATAAGGAAGGTAAGAAACTAAAGCCATTCGTCGAAAAAAACAAAACTCAATTATGAGATGAAAAAACAAGCGGTTATTTATGATAGCGATGGTGAGATCAATAACTTAGGTGAATTATTTTTATACATTGATAAAAGTGCGGTGATTGCTAAGTTAAATTCTCGATTGGTGGCAATAGTTTTTGAAATTATTATCTTAAATATCGTTTTGTTGCTTTGCTTATCGTTATTGCTGCGTCGAATTGTTATTCAGCCGCTTCAACAAATCTCTGATGCAATTAATGATATTGCCGCAGGAGAAGGCGATTTGACTCAGCGTGTTGAAACAAAATCAGCGGATGAGATCGGTGACTTAGGTAAGGGCTTTAATTTATTTGTTGATAAAATTCATACAATTATTGCGGCTGTTGCCAGTAGAGCGACGAGTATTAACCGTGGTTCTGATCGCATCGAGACAATTAACAGTGAGCTTGCTGACCATATGGATGTGCAGGCTGATCGCTTGCGCTCTGTTGGTGATTCTGTTGCCGAAGTTCAGCGCTCGATCGCTAATGTAGAAAAGCTCGCTGGAGGAGCGGCAACTCAAGCAACTCAGTCGGTAAAGACGGCTCAATCTGGCGGTAGTATCGTTAAGAACAACATCGAAAGCATGCATAGCATCAGTGATGCGGTGAATAAAAGTGCGACGAGTATTCGTACTCTGGGTGAGCTCGGTGAGTCGATTAATAGTGTGATAGAGACGATTAATACGATTGCAAGTCAAACTAACTTGCTTGCTCTAAATGCAGCCATTGAGGCGGCGCGTGCTGGGGAGCAGGGTCGTGGTTTTGCGGTTGTGGCAGATGAGGTGAGAAAGCTTGCTATACGCACGGCAGAGGCGACAGATGAGGTCGCTCCTGTGATACGTTCGATTCAAACCGAAGTTCAGCAGTCGGTTGAACAGATGAATGAGGGCGTAAAGCGCGTGGATGCAGGGGTCCAGGAAGTCACGCGTGCCGGAGAGATGCTTGATGAGATCGTGACTTCTATTACAGATGTAACAAGTGCGACCGATGAGATTGCGGCGGCGGTTTCTGAACAAACAGCATCGACCACTGAAGTGAAAAACTACATGCAAGAGACTTTATCAGAAATTGATCAGCTGAAAGATGGAACGCATGATGCTTCTGAGTCGGCTAAAGATTTATCGCAAGGGGCTAAGCACTTAATGAAGCTGGTGAACCAATTTACTATTGATGCTTCTGCAATTGACGCCGCTGAGCATGAAGAGGATATTGATCAAGATGGCAGTGAAGGGGTGAAGGAGCAGCAGCCGGTCTAATTAAAGGGCGTTAATGTAACTTTATAAGCACGGCCTGGCTCTTCATAGGCCAGCTTAGGGACCAGGTAACCGGGTAATTTTCTCATCATCTCTTCGATTAATGTTTTAGCCTTTTCTTTTGTTGTATCAAAATGAGCAGCACCTTGTACTGGGTCAAATAAGTGTAAATAGTAAGGCAATACACCGGATTGGTATAAGCGATGGCTAAGATCGATTAAAATTTCACTGCTATCATTGATGTTTTTTAATAACAAGCCTTGATTAAGCACGGTTATTCCTGAATCTCTAAGCTTTAATAATGCTGTACTGACTGAATCACTGATTTCGTGCGGGTGATTGCTATGAATGACTAGCGTGCTGATAAAGCGAGTTTTTCTTAAAACATCAATCAGGCCATCGGTGATACGGCTTGGAATCATAACAGGGAAGCGGCTGTGTATTCTTAAATATTTTAAATGAGCTACTGTTTCAAGCCGTTGGATAAGCCAATCAAGCGCGCTATCCTTTAGGCTGAGAGGGTCGCCACCGCTTAAAATGACCTCGTCTATTTCAGAGTGATTCTTAATATAATCAATCGCTTTTAACCAGCCAGTTTTGCCTGGATTGTTCTCGTCATAAGGGAAGTGGCGACGAAAGCAATAACGGCAATTGACGGCACAGTTGCCGCTGGTGATAAATAGGACTCGGTTATGATATTTGTGAAGTAACCCTTTGACTGGGCTGTAATTATTTTCTTGAAGCGGGTCAGGGCTGTAGCTTGGGATTAGCGCTGTTTCTTGCTCTGTGGGCAAAACTTGCAGTAGTAAAGGGTCGTGTGGGTTGCTTTTTTCTATGCGTTTAGCAAAGCTTAATGGCACGACGGTTTGAAAGAGTTGGTGACCTCTTTTGGCTCCTGCCAGGTAGCGTTCAGGATCAAGCTCTAAATAACTTAATAGCTTTTTTGGGCATCTAAATGCGCTTTTTAGTTCACTTTGCCAAGCTTGCCCCTGCACTTTCGGGACAGAACCGTGTATTATGCTAACCATCCAGTATTATAGCCCTGTGTAGATTTTGAAAGAGGTGTAAATGGCAACATATAATACCAGCGAATTTAAAGGTGGTCTAAAGTTAATTATTGATAATGACCCTTGTTCGATTATTGAAAATGAATTTGTGAAGCCTGGGAAAGGACAAGCTTTTAATCGTGTGAAGCTGCGTAACTTGAAAACAGGTCGTGTCTTAGAACGTACTTATAAGTCGGGTGAGTCTGTAGAAGCGGCGGATGTGATGGAAACCGACGTGCAATTCTTGTACAGCGATGGCGCAGAGTGGCACTTTATGGAGCCGAACAGCTTTGAGCAGTATGTGATGAATAAAGAAGGTGTAGGTGAGACTGAGAAGTGGCTGAAAGGCCAAGAAGAGTGTGTGTTAACGCTTTGGAATGGCCAACCTTTATCCGTTGAACCACCAAAATTTGCTGAGCTGGAAGTGACGGATACTGATCCTGGTCTAAAAGGGGATACTTCGGGCAGCGGTGGAAAACCTGCGACACTCGAAACGGGGGCGGTTGTGCGTGTACCTTTATTTGTTCAGATTGGTGAAACAGTAAAAGTTGATACACGCAAAAGCGAATATGTCGGTCGCGTTAGCAAATAAGTTGACTTAACTATAAGTCATTGATGAAAAGAAAGAGCAATGTTGATTGCTCTTTTTTGTTCTCATGCGCTTGTATGTATATTTATATTTTCTTTCTACTTTAAATTGATTTAAAAAATAGAGTAATGATGACTTTATGGCAGCCCAATGCAACAGCTTCTAAATTAAAAAAACGTGCCGAGTGTTTAGCACAGATCCGGCAATTTTTTGCAGAGCGTGATGTATTAGAAGTTGAAACCCCTCTGCTTTCGCAGGCGACAGTAACAGATGTGCAATTACACTCGATTCAGGTGGGGCTTTCAGGGCAGAAAATGTATTTGCAGACTTCGCCCGAATTTGCCATGAAGCGTCTGCTCGCTGCAGGTTTTGGGTCGATTTACCAGGTTTGTAAATCCTTTCGTCAAGATGAGCAGGGGCGTTATCATAACCCTGAGTTCACCATGCTTGAATGGTATCGTATTGGCTTTAGTCATATTGAGCTGATGGCTGAGATGGATGAACTTTTTGCAGTTGATATTAAAATGTGGCAAAGCCGAATATTTAAGCTATCAAATGGCTTTTGAAAAATATTTAGATTTAAACCCACATCAGGCAAGTTTAGATGAATTAAAGGTTTGTGCGGATAATAAAGGCTTAACAGTTATTGGGCTAGATCAGGCAGATAAAGATACCTGGTTGCAATTATTACTAGCTGAATATATAGAGCCTCACTTGGGTATGAGTCAGCCTTGTTTTTTATTTGATTTTCCTGCTTCCCAGGCTGCTTTGGCAAAAGTGAATGAAAAAGAAGGCGGCGCTGTTGCTGAGCGTTTTGAAGTTTATGTGAATGGTGTTGAGCTTGCGAATGGCTTTCATGAATTGACCGATGCGAAAGAGCAGCGTCGACGTTTTGAAAATGATTTGATCGAGCGCCAGCATCATAATTTACCTCGTGATATTCCCCTGGATGAGCGATTATTGTCGGCATTAGAGTCGGGGCTACCAGCGTGTGCAGGAGTCGCCTTGGGGGTGGATCGTTTGGTGATGTTAGCGACAGAGAGTGAAAGGCTTGATGAGGTCGTTTCCTTTACAGTGGATAGGGCATAATCAGGGCCAGTTTTTAGGAGTATGATGTGAATTTTAAACAGTGGTCACCTACGCGCTGGTTTTGGACCTTCGTGCTCGCAGAGATGTTATTGTGGTTTTTATTGCCGACTGTTGTGCGTCACGTCACGCCGATGGACTCTACTGAAGGGGCGATGTGGGGGCAGTACCTAACCTGGGGCTATACGCGAGACCCTTGGCTTAATGCCTGGCTAACACGTCTTGCTTTAACGATTAGCAATAACCATGATTGGTCGATTTATTTGTTTTCACAGCTTGCTGTGGGCGCTGCGTTTTGGTCAGTTTGGCGTCTTGGTAAAATAATTTTATCGCCTTGGCTGGCTTTAATTGCTGTTCTAGTTTTATTCGGTTTGCAATATTACAATATTGCGGCCGTGGATTTTAATGATAATGTTTGTGAAATTGCCTTGTGGCCGTTGATGGCGCTTTATTTGTATCGAGCTTGCACAACAAATCGCTTAAAACACTGGATTTTGCTTGGTATTTTTTCAGGTTTAGGTCTAATGGCAAAGTATTATACTGCTTTGCCATTATTGGCCATGCTGATTTTTATGCTCTCTACTCCTACAGGGCGAGCTTGTTTTAAGTCTAAAGGGGTTTATATTGCCTTATTGGTCTTTAGTGTTGTTATCGCACCGCATTTTATTTGGCTGCCGCATCATGATTACATCACTTTGACATATTCCTTTGGTAAGGTTGATAATCACGCAAGTTTTCTAGAGCGGCATATCGGCTATGCCTTGCATTTTTTCTTTGCTCAATTGTTTACGTTTTTAGGTGCTTGTGTACTTTTTGCTTTTGTGGTGATGGGCAAGAAAGGCAAGAGTGATTGGTTAGGGTCACCGAGTTTTGATCTTAGCTGTGGTTTTATTAACCAAAAGAAAAAACTAAACGCTTTTGATCAGAATTTTTTGTGGATAGTTGGTTTTGGGCCATTTGTATTGACACTGCTAGCTTCTATTGCTTTTGGTTGGAAGCTAAACACCATGTGGGGTACACCGATTCAGTCGCTTTGGGGGCTGGTGGTGGTGGCGATGATTCAGCCCTATCTAACTTGTGCGAAGCTAGAGCGCTTTTTAATCGCTGTGGCCGTTGTGACACTATTAATCGGCTTGGGATACACTCTGTCCTTAACGAAAAGAGGTTCTCACAGCAGCGCAAATTTCCCTGTACGAGAAATTGCTGCAAAAATGACAGCAGATTGGTACCAACGTTATCAAACTAAGTTATCTTATGTGGCAGGGCCAAATAAGGCGGTGAGTTATATGGCGCGTTATTCAAAGGATCGACCGCAGGCTTTGATTGGTTGGGATTCAACTTGGAGCCCGTGGGTTAATATGAAAGACTTTAGAGAAAAAGGCGCAGCTTTTATTTTAATGACTAAAGACTCACCGGATCCTCGCGCAGGTTTCCCTGAATATTTATTAGAGCGTTATCCTAATTTAATTGTATTGCCCGTTAGTAAAGTATCTTGGTTGCGTGCTAAGCCTGGGCAAGCACCGTTTTATTATCGTTTTGCTTTCTTGCCGCCTAACAATCAAAAAATAACAGGGAATAATAATGAGAATTGCTATTGTTCATCATCAATATAAACGCAAAGGGGGGATGGAGCGTTATCTTTTCGATTTGATCGATGGGTTTCGGGCGGCCGGTGATACTGTTGATCTTTATGTCTATAAAAAAGATGGGAACCTACAGATTCCGGTGGGATTAACCGTCAAGCAAACGAAGCTGTGGTGGTTGCCCAGAAAATTAAGAAAATATGTATTTACCTTGCTGATGAAGCGAATTGATTGGTCTGAGTATGATCTTTCTATCAGCTTAATGCGCTCTTGGGGGCAGGATTTGATGGTTTGTGGAGGGAGTTATCTTGCCTATCTTCGAGACCTCAATAAAAGATCAGGCGTATTAGGCGGCATGCGTTTATATTTTGAAATGCGTGGTTTTAATGAGGTCAAGTATGTCATTGCTCACTCAAAGAAAATTGCACAAGACTTGCTTGAGCTATATTCATTAAAAGAAGACAAAGTGAAAATGCTTTATCCGCCGATAGATACTGAGCGATTTAGTCGCTCTCGACAGGCTGATCGAGCAGCACTAAGGGAGCAATTTGGTTGTAGCCTAGGAAAAGTAACGTTGGTGATTCCCTCAACAGGGCATAAACGCAAAGGAACCTACGAGTTAATCGAAGCAATGAAGCTGCTGCCTGAGGGGCAATTTGAGCTACTGATTGCAGGTGACCCCATTGATGTTACTGCGAGCAATATTCGCTCTTTGGGCTTTGTTGATGATATGCCGGGTTTATACACTGCAGCTGACTTTATGGTGTTGCCTTCTCATTCTGAGCCTTTTGGCTTGGTTGTGCCAGAAGCTCTGGCGTGTGGGACACCGGTGATTATCTCCAGCAAGGTTGGTGCAAAAGAACTGATTGCTGATGGTTTGGGGTTGGTGGTTAATGAAGTGACACCAGAGTCTATTGCTTTAGTCATCCAGCAAGCCGTACAGAAAAAATTTAACGTGACTAGTGATTTTATTGATTGGTATCAATTGGATCAGCAAGCGCATATCAAGCAGCTGAAGAATTTAGTGACTAATGAATGAAAAAAAGTAGCAAGAAGTAAGGGATACAAAATTAGGAGTTTCTTCGAGAAAGTGGCTCCCTGAGCAGGGCTCGAACCTGCGACCCAATGATTAACAGTCATTTGCTCTACCAACTGAGCTATCAGGGAATAATCTTATCAAAATTTTAAGTGGCTCCCCGAGCAGGGCTCGAACCTGCGACCCAATGATTAACAGTCATTTGCTCTACCAACTGAGCTATCGGGGATCTGCCAACGAGGGAAGATTTTATGTAAATCTTCTTATAAAGTCAAGGGGTTTATCCTGATTATTTCTTAAGTCTTAGGTTTATACCTGGATCGCTCTATCAGTGCTAGATACTGAGGAATAATGATATCGCTACTAAAGCGCTGAATGAGCTGTTCGTCGATTTCAATATCAGTGGATAGCGCTTCTTCAATTTTATTGGCTAAAGCATCTGGATTGCCTGGTGGCACTAACCATCGGTTTAGCTCGCCAGTTAGAATCTCTCTGGGCCCTGAAGGGCAATCAGTGGAGACAACAGGGGTGCCGCAGATGAGGGATTCGATGAGTACAGTCGGTAATGCTTCGAAATCTGAGCAAAGAAGAGTTAAATCTGCTGCTTTAAACCAGGGATAGGGGTTTTTTTGAAAACCAGCAATAATGACTTGATCATTTAAGCGATATTGGTTCACTAAACTTTTTAGTTCTTGGCAGTTTTCTGTGAGTAAAATAAGTTTGTGTTTCGACTTGAGCTTGGAGTAGGCCTCAAGAAGTAAGTCAAAACGTTTATCGTGATTGAAGCGTGCGGCATGAATTAAGAAAGGTTGCCTTGGAATGTTGGGAGGTAATGCCTTTGAAAGTGCTCTAATTTGTTCTATATCAAATGGATTGTAAATCGTTTGAATAAAATCAGGAGAGCACTTTGCTTGGTTAACTAAGCTTGTTTTAGCTCCCTCTGAGACCGAGATGACCTGATTTTTGAAAAACGCTTATTGAGGCTTTGCATAAATTTAAGGAGATGTTGTTTTGAAATGCTTTTTTTTCTATTGAGCTCAGCGCTGTAGTTAAGGTGGAGCCAGTAATAGAGTTTTTTCCTCAGAGGCTTAGGGAGAAAACTTTTCCCAGTGGTTGTGTAGTTAGAAAGTATAAGGTCAAAGCCGCCGATTTTTTTTCTAATTGTAAAATTTTAGTTGCCAAACAAATTTCATGTATTGGTTTAAATCTGAGTTTAGCGGCGCAATGGGCAGTGTCGATTGAAACATCAGAGTCAACTTCAAATTCTATTTGCTTGTTTAAAAGTAAGATATGGCAGGTGAACCCTCGCTCTTTTAGCATATGTGCGATATTGATAAGTACTCTTTCGGAGCCGCCGCCTGTTAGGCTTTTGCTAATAAATAAGATATTCATGATGTTATTGGCTGTGTCAGTTGAATATATTGTTTTAGTATTTCTTTATCGCTAAATGGTGTGATTGCTGTTGATTGAATTTGAATGTTTGATTCAAGGGCTTTTGCTATTTTTTGTGCTAAAGATTCGGGGTCCCTTATCGGGGTTAACCACTGAGAAAGTTCTTCGGTTAATATTTCTCTCGGGCCTGAGGGGCAGTCTGTTGATACAACTGGTGTGCCGACGGCTAGAGATTCGATAATTACAGAAGGCAGTCCTTCCCAGTCTGAGCTTAAGACAGTTAAATTCGCTTGTTTGAACCAGGGATAAGGGTTATGCTGAAAGCCGGATACAATGACTCTATCTGATAACTTGTATTCTTTTATCAAGGCGGTTAGTTTTTCACTTTCTTTGGTCAGCAAAACAAGCAAGTGATTTGTTTTTAGTTGTGAGAATGCTTGGAAAAGTATGTCATGACGCTTTTGTGCGATATCAAAGCGTGCAGGATGTAAAATGTAGGGTTTGCTTGGGATCTCGGGGTTACTTGCTCGTGCTAAGCTGCGAATCTGATTGATATCAAAAGGGTTGTAAATAACTTGGCTAGAGCTTGGTTTGGCCTGGATATAATTGAGTAAAGTTTCTTCTGCGCCTCTAGACACACAAATGATGTTTTTATCAGTATGTTTTTTATATAATTTTTTTTTGAATTTGATGAATTCTTTTTTAGACTGCTTTTTCTTGTTCTCTAGAGAATTTTTATAGTCAAAGTGTAGCCAGTAATAAGTGTTTTTTTCTAGACGTTTAGAAAGAAAGGGCCGCGTGCTGGTAAAGTTTGATAAAATGAGATCGATCTTGCCTAGTTTTTTTTCTAATTTTTTGATTTTTTTTGTATACAAAACTCTTGGATAAATTTAGGGCGCAAGTAATCGGTGAGCTTGAACGTATGGATTTGAACATTTTCTGGCAGCGCCATTTCTATGATATGTCTCACTAAGAGAATATGGCAGTTGTGTCCAGACTTTTGAAACATGTTTGCTGTGTTTAATAAAACTCTTTCTGAACCGCCGCCATGCAAGCTGTCAGCAATAAAAATAATATTTAATCTTTGTTGTGTCATTGTGATTTTTAGTTTTCAAAAGTATTGAGGGTCTGTATGAATGGCAGCACGTAATATTAGCACTGCCGATTTGGTGTGCAATTATGTTAACTCAATGCTTTTTCTATCTGATCTAAAGCCTGGGTTAAAGTCGCTTCATCTAAGGCATAAGATAAGCGTAAATGTCCAGGGCTTCCAAAAGCGCTGCCAGGCACGCTAGCAACATTAGCTTCGTTTAGTAATAGCTCAGCAAGCTCAGAGTCACTATTAATATCATCTCGCCCAGCAATCACGCCATCGACGTTAACAAAGGCGTAGAAGGTTCCTTCCACGCCTAAGCAGCGCATGCCAGAAATAGTGTTTAAGCGGCTAGTCACGAGGTCATGGCGTTTTTTAAATTCTTTGACCATCTCATTGATGCAAGAAATGCTGGTGCTATCTTCTAGCGCGGTACGTGCTGCTTCTTGAGCGACAGAACAAGGGTTAGAGGTGCTTTGTGATTGAATTTTACGCATAGCCGTGATGGCAATCTTAGGCCCTGCGATATAACCAATGCGCCAGCCGGTCATCGCATAGCCTTTGGAAACACCATTGACGATGAGCGTACGGTCTTTAAGTTCAGGACAAGCATTGAGGATGTTCACAAAAGGTTGATCTGACCAACGGATATGCTCATAAATATCATCGCTGATAATGTTTACATGAGAGTGTTTTTTCAAAACATCAGCTAAGTCTTTTAACTCAGCTAGGCTATAGTCCATGCCTGTTGGGTTAGAAGGACTGTTGATGATGACGAATTTAGTTTTAGGTGTAATGGCCTTTTCAAGTTGCTCTGCTGTGATTTTAAAATTTTGCTCAAAACTTGCTTCAACAATAACGGGTTTACCGCCTGCGAGCATGACAATGTCTGGATAAGACACCCAGTAAGGGGCTGGAATAATCACTTCATCGCCTTCATCAATCAATGCTTGAGCGATGTTATATAAACTGTGTTTGGCGCCGGCTGAGACGATGATTTCACTCGGTTGGTAGTCGAGTTGGTTTTCTTGCTTGAATTTATTGATAATCGCAGCTTTTAACTCGGGTGTGCCGTCCGGGGCGGTGTATTTGGTCTTACCAGCGTTAATTGCGGCGATAGCCCCTTGTTTGATATGCTCTGGGGTGTCGAAGTCAGGTTCGCCGACGCTTAAATTGATAATTGGCTGGCCTTGAGCACGTAATTCTTTGGCTTTAGCATTCAAAGCCAGGGTTGGAGAGGGCTTGATTTGAGCAAGACGTGATGCGGGTTTCATGGTTTTTTATTCCTTAAATTTTTTAATCTTATTGGTGTAAAATCTGTACTAACGATAACATAAAAGAGTTGAAAAATGGCAGCAAAACAGTTTCAATTACAAAGCAAATTTTCTCCTGCAGGTGATCAACCCGCTGCCATTGCCGGCCTTGTCGATGGCTTAAATGATGGACTCATGCACCAAACGCTGTTAGGCGTTACCGGCTCAGGTAAGACGTTTACTGTGGCTAATGTGATTGAGCAGGTGCAGCGGCCTACTTTGATTTTAGCTCATAACAAGACTCTTGCTGCCCAGCTTTATGGTGAGATGAAAGAGTTTTTCCCGAATAATGCGGTTGAATATTTTGTCTCTTATTATGATTATTATCAGCCAGAAGCTTATGTGCCGGCCTCGGATACTTTTATCGAGAAAGATGCCTCGATTAATGACCATATTGAGCAGATGCGCTTATCGGCAACGAAAGCCTTATTAGAACGTTCGGACGTTATTGTTGTTGCGACTGTCTCAGCCATTTATGGTTTGGGTGATCCGCGGATGTATTTGAAAATGATGCTGCATATTTCAGAGGGCGAGCAAATCGATCAACGCAGTGTTCTAAGGCGCTTAGCCGAGCTTCAATATACCCGCAATGATATGGCTTTTGAACGTGGACATTATCGGGTGCGCGGAGATGTCATCGATGTCTATCCGGCGGATTCTGATAAAGAAGCCGTACGTATTGAGTTATTTGATGATGAAGTTGATAAAATTACTTTATTTGATCCATTAACGGGAGAAGTCTTAAGGAAAGTACCGCGTGCAACGATTTATCCAAAAAGCCATTATGTCACCTCGCGGGATCGTATTTTAGAGATGATCGATCAGGTTAAAGATGAGTTGAAAGAACGCTTAGAAAATTTACGTTCACAAGATAAACTCGTCGAAGCACAGCGCTTAGAGCAAAGAACGCTATTTGATATTGAAATGATGATCGAGTTAGGCTATTGCAGTGGTATTGAGAACTATTCACGTTATTTATCTGGGCGTGCTCCAGGGCATGCGCCACCGACGTTTTTTGATTATTTGCCCGATAACGCACTGCTTGTCATCGATGAATCCCATGTAACCGTGCCGCAATTAGGGGCGATGTATAAAGGCGATCGTTCGAGAAAATTAAATTTGGTTGAATATGGTTTTCGCCTACCTTCAGCTTTGGATAATCGCCCAATGAAGTTTGAAGAGTTTGAAAAGCTTGCGCCGCAAATGGTATTCGTCTCAGCTACGCCGGCCAAATATGAAGCTCAAGTTGATGCATTAATTCATGAGCAAGTGGTCAGACCGACAGGACTTTTGGACCCTAAAATCAATATTCGCCCTGTGGCAAGCCAAGTCGATGATGTGTTGTCAGAAATTAAAATGCGAGCGCAGAAATCTGAGCGTGTTTTAATTACAACGCTAACTAAAAAGATGGCAGAGAATCTAACCGAATATCTGGAAGAAAATGGCGTTAAAGTACGTTATTTACACTCGGATGTAGAGACTGTTGAACGTGTTGAAATTATTCGTGATTTGCGATTAGGCGTGTTTGATGTGCTAGTGGGTATTAACTTGCTTCGAGAAGGCTTGGATATTCCAGAAGTCTCCCTGGTTGCGATTTTTGATGCTGATAAAGAGGGCTTTTTGCGTTCTGAAAGTTCATTGATTCAGACCATGGGCCGTGCGGCGCGGAATGTCAATGGGCAGGTGATTTTATATGCCGATAAAATCACAGGTTCTATGGAGCGAGCGATTGCTGAAACTGAGCGTCGACGTGCTAAACAAGAAGACTTTAATAAAAAGCATGGGATTAAGCCAAAAGGTATTAAGAAGAAAATTGCAGATGTTATGGAAGGCGCGCGAGCATCGAGTAACAGTAAGAAAAAACATCAGGCTATCGTCGATGAACATGATGTAAAAGCACTGAATAAGAGACTAACGGAAGCCGAACAACAGATGTGGCAAGCGGCCAAAGAGCTGGATTTTGAGAAAGCTGCCAAGCTTCGTGATGAGGTGGCGCGATTGCAAGAATTGGTGAAGCGGGCTTGAAATAGTCACTAAGCTGCGTAGACTATGGAGGTTTAGGTGAGTTAGAGAATTGTTATGGCATCGTTGAGTGTTATTGTCATTACCAAGAATGAAGCGCATGATATAGGTGCTTGTATTGATTCTGTGTCTTGGGCAGATGAAATTATCGTACTAGATTCAGGGAGTACGGATGGCACTCAAGATATTTGTCGAGAAAAAAATGTTCAGCTTTATGAAACAGATTGGCCGGGTTTTGGTAAACAGAAACAACGTGCTTTAGCGAAAGCGAGTTGTGATTGGGTTCTGTCTTTAGATGCAGATGAGCGTGTGAGTCCAGAGCTTAGGAAAGTTATAGAAAAAATGCTAGCTCAGCCAAAAGAATCACTCTTGCATGGTTATGAAATACGTCGAGAGAATTATTTTTGTGGCTATCGTATTAAGCATCAGAAATTATGGGCAAATAACTTTATTACTCGGCTAGTGCAAAACGGTAAGGCATATTTTGATGATCTGCCAATTCATGAAAATTTGCATATTGCTGAGGGTGAAAAGCTTGGGCTGATTAAAGAGTCTTTAATTCACTACTCTTATCGAGATTATGAAGAAGCTCTGGCAAAGATGAATAGCTACACAACGGTTGAAGCCTCTGAGCGAGTGTATAAATACAAGAAAATTAATTTAAAGTCAGCCTGCTTTCACAGTTTTTGGAGCTTTATGCGCAATTATTTCTTTAAAAAGGGCTTTTTGGATGGGCGAGCTGGCTTTTTTTTATGTTGCTATATGGCTCAAGTAACGTATTCGAGACACATTAAAATGATGCTGTTAAAAAATAATAAGCAAGATTGAGTGATTTTTAGGTGAATATAGCGAATAAGCGGATAGGGATTATCAAACAGTGCAAAATAGGCGACGCGGTTGTTGCTCTGCCTGTAGCTGCAGCGATTAAAAAAAGTGAGCCTAGTGCTAAAGTGGTTTTTATTGGAGATTCCTATATACAGGATATCGTACAATGTTCACCGCATGTTGATGAATTTCAAGCTTTGAATATTTCTGCGGAAGCTGAGTATTATACTAATGAGCAGATGATCGAGCAATTACGGCAAATGAACTTGGATGTTGTGATCCATACTCGGCCTCACCGTTATATCATGTATTGGGTAAAAAAGGCTGGAATAAAAACACGTATAGCGACTTCGCACCGGCTATATAGTTTTCTTTCTTGCAACAAGTTAGTAAACAGTGGTCGTAGTGCTTCGATTAAGCATGAAGCAGAGTATGACTTGGAGCTATTGAAGCCATTAAAGCTGCAAACGAAAGACCGGTTTCGCCTTGTTGATATGATTCAGCTAGAGCGGCCTGAAAATACGGTTCAAACTAATATTAATGATTTACTATCAAAAGATAAGTTTAAGCTAGTCTTGCATATTGGTGCTGAGTCTGCGGGAGGTAGGAATTGGTCAGTTCAGAAATATATAGAATTAGCAGAAAAGCTTTCGGATAATTTCCAAGTTATTCTAACAGGCTCTAAACATGAACAAGAGCTTTGCCATCAATTTATTCAGAACTGTAACAGAGATGTGCTGAATTCATGCGGTAAATTACCGCTCAATGAGCTGGTATGCTTTCTTGCAAAAATAGATGGTATGCTTGCTGCAAGTACCGGGCCATTGCATATTGCTGCTGCACTTGGAAAATATTGCTTAGGCTTGTATCCTGCGACTAAAATACATGCACCTACACGCTGGGGGCCTATTGGTGAATTAGCAGTGGCACTTGCACCTAAAAGGGAATGTGCAGGGTGTAACGATAAGAGTAGAAAGTGCACATGTGTTGATAGTATTCCTAGTCATTTAGTCTCTGACATTATTGAGAGTTGGCAGAATGGTAATGATCACAACAACCAATGTGAGCCTAATAATATTCCCGAGCATATTAAATTATGGTCGGCAAAAAACAGTGTAATTTAAAGGGGTGTTATGAAAAAGGCGATTATTACCGGTGTTACAGGACAAGATGGCGCTTACTTGGCTGAACTTTTGCTTGAAAAGGGTTATGAAGTTCATGGAATTAAGCGGCGCACATCATTGATCAATACTGCTCGTATAGACCATCTCTATCACGATCTTCATGAGCGGGGGAAGCCTTTTTATTTACACTATGGTGATATGACAGATTCGACGAGTTTGATCCGTATTATTCAGCAAGTGCAGCCGGATGAAATTTATAATCTAGCGGCACAAAGTCATGTAAAAGTTTCTTTCGAAGAACCGGAATACACGGCTAATGCAGATGGCTTGGGTGCTCTTAGAGTTTTAGAGGCCATTCGTATTCTAGGCTTGGAAAAGAAGACTAAATTTTATCAGGCTTCTACATCTGAGTTATATGGTTTAGTGCAAGAAGTGCCTCAGAAAGAAACAACACCGTTTTATCCGCGCTCTCCCTACGCTGTGGCTAAGTTGTATGCTTATTGGATTACGGTGAATTATCGTGAAGCCTACGGCATGTATGCCTGTAATGGCATTTTGTTTAATCATGAATCACCAATCCGTGGTGAAACTTTTGTTACCCGGAAAATCACCCGTGCCTTAGCAAAAATAAAGCTAGGGCTACAGGAGTGCTTATATTTAGGCAATGTGGAGGCAAAGCGTGACTGGGGTCATGCTAAAGATTATGTAGAAATGCAATGGCTGATGCTACAGCAAGAGAGTCCAGAAGACTTTGTGATAGGAACGGGTAAGCAATATTCAGTGCGTGAATTTGTGAATTTAGCTGCTCAAGAACTGGGTATAAGCTTAAGCTGGGAAGGTTCAGGTGAAAATGCAGTTGCTAAAGATGGTAAGGGTAATATTATTGTTGCGGTAGACCCGCGCTATTTTCGGCCTACTGAAGTAGAAACCTTGCTGTGTGATCCTAGCAAAGCGCATGAAAAATTAGGTTGGCAGCCGAGAATTACTTTTGAGGAGCTGGTGAAGGAGATGGTACAGGCTGATTTTGAAGAAGCTAAAAAAAATGCACTATTAAAAGATAAGGGCTTTAAGGTGTGTTGGGGGTCAGAGTAAGATGGAAAAATCAGCGAAAAATTTATGTCGCGGGGCATCGGGGTTTAGTGGGTTCTGCACTAGTTCGGCAACTAAAAAACCAAGGTCATGATAATTTGCTGTTGAGAACCCATGATGAGCTTGACTTAACACAGCAAACAGTTGTGCGTGAGTTTTTTGCTTTAGGAAAAACCAGATTATGTTTTTTTAGCAGCTGCTAAAGTAGGTGGTATTCATGCAAATAATACTTGCCCCGCAGACTTTATTCGTGAGAATCTAGCTATTCAGCAAAATGTAATTGAGTCATCCTATAAAAATAATGTAAAGCGTCTATTATTTTTAGGAAGTTCATGTATTTATCCGCGTGATTGTCCTCAGCCAATTAAAGAAGAGTATTTGCTTACTGGTCCGCTAGAGCCAACAAATCGTCCCTATGCTTTAGCGAAAATTGCAGGGATAGAAATGTGTTGGGCCCATAATCGCCAATATGGGACACAGTATTTAGCAGCAATGCCAACTAACCTGTATGGCCCAGGTGATAATTATGATTTAAAAAGTTCTCACGTGCTTCCGGCTTTAATTCGTAAGTTCCATGAGGCTAAGGCAAGTAATGCTCCAACTGTTGAAGCATGGGGTACAGGTAAGCCTCGCCGAGAGTTTTTATATTCTGATGATATGGCAAAGGCCTGTGTTTTTTTAATGGGTATGGGAGATAAAGATTTTATTGATTTAATCTCTGATGAAAATCAACCGCCATTGATCAATGTCGGCTATGGAGAAGATGTCTCTATTAAAGAGCTAGTTGAAACTGTAAAAGAAGTTGTTGGCTATACGGGTGATGTAAAATGGAATGCAGCAAAACCAGATGGCACACCTAGGAAATTGATGTCAAGCGATAAAATGAGAAATATGGGGTGGTGGCCAGAGCATGATTTAATATCAGGGATTCGGAAAGCCTATCAAGATTTTCTGGGTGAAAGCACATGATTGTGATGAGTTTGTATGGTGGCTTGGGTAATCAGATGTACCAATATGCTTTTGCCAAGCAATTATCGAAGATGACAGGGCAGCCGGTTAAGTTCAAACTTGAGTTTCATACTAAAGGAAAAGATTTTCCCAGAAATTTAGATGTTGATAAGTTTAATTTATCTTTGCCGATTCAAGAAATAACAAAGCAAGAATTTTTATTTTTCAAGATGAAATTAAAAGCAGCAATCAAGCTCGCAACGCTGTTTTCGATACCGAATAAATCATTAAAGTTACAAGAATATAAACTAAGCCAGCCTTTAGCACTAGATCAATTTAAAGGATTAAAAAATGTTTCTCTAGATGGCTATTGGCAAAATATTGATTATTTCTCTGCAATTAGGCAAGACTTACAAAAAGATTTTGATCTATCTTTTAGTGATTATGACAATAAAGAAGTGAAAAGAAAAATAGCCGCTGCTGGTCATCACTCTGTCGCTCTGCACATCCGCCGTGGTGATTATATTGCGAATGCTAATGCGAATAAACTTCATGGTATTTGTTCGCAAGATTACTATGTTAAGGCTGTTTCTTGGCTCCGAGAGCATTATGGTGAGAGCTTATTGTTCTTTGTGTTTTCTGATGATCCAGATTGGGTAAGAGAGAATATTGCAACACTTTCGCTTTCAGAAAAAAATGCTGAGATCATTGCTCATAATGATGGGCAACAAGGCTTTTATGATATGATGCTTATGAAACAATGCAAGCATCATGTGATTGCAAATAGCACATTTAGTTGGTGGCCGGCATGGTTGTCTGATAAAAATGGCATGGTGATTGCCCCTAACCAATGGTTTTCAGGTGAAAACAATAAGAAAAAACCAAATATTTTTCCTGATGATTGGTTGTATATTTGAGAAGGAAGCCGTGTAATATTAAGGGTATATTTTAGGTTGCCCTTTTTGTTTTTTTATAATGCCTACTTTCGTAAGGATTTGTCTCATGTATTTTCTGCGATAATGCTTAGGTAATCGTTTCAGTCTGATGGTGTTTTCTAATTTTATATCAGACTCGATTTCTTCTTTTTGGCTGACACAAAAAGGGACGATGCACGAAAGTTGAACGGTTTGTTGGTCGACTAAGCGGTTCCAATGATCAATAACGTGCCAAACCTTGCCATAGTACTTTAGTAAACTTTGAGCAGCTTTATAGGTGATGTAGTAGCCACAGGCGGTTGTCGCTCTACTCCAGATAGGTTTTATTGGGTAAGCGTTATATTTTTGAAATATTTCATTTTTTTAGTAGGGGTAAGTAGTATTTATGGTAGTTGAATTGCACCACTTCAGGTAAAGTTGCGTCCGTATTCAGGTGAGTTTGGCATATAATGTCTTTGAAGTTATCGGTAACTTCAATATCGTCTTCTAGGATAACAGCGCCGCTGATTTTTTCTGCTACTACTTTTTTTATACAAGTTGATGTGGCTAAGTGCACATGCAACTTCTGTTTTGATCAGTTCACGTTGCATAAACTGCATGGATGACTTGCTACAGTACCAATGCTCTAACTCTTTGTCTGTTAATAGTTTGCCGTCAATAGCTTTAATAAAGTTAAATTCAATGCCTTTATTTTGTAAATATTGTGATATGCGAGCTTTTCGCTCTGGTGACCTTTCTAGGTTAATGATAAATACTGGGGGAGGGTTGATCATAAAAGTACTCTTAAATTTTTGTAAACTCGAACAGACCACAACCAAATTTCTGTTTTGCAAGAATATCGATATCTATATTTTCATAGAACTCTCCATCATCTAGGACAGCAGAAACCTCAAGAAGCTTTAACTCCCCAAATAGAGTCAAAATTGTGTATGGATTAAAAACTCTGTGGGCATTAAAATAAAGCTTTTCTTGTCCGCAAGGTACAGCAAAATATAGTTTCCCATCGCGTGCGAGTGTTCTTTTTAAAGAATTTATAAATTTTATATGTGAAGAAGGATCAATTGGGTCGCCATATCTACCTAGTCCAAAGTGCTCTGCGGCATGTAGTGTTGATATAGATTCAATGCTATCACTTTTGAAGTTGCTGAGAGAGGTTGCATCATCTTGTATAAAGGAGAGGTTCTTTATTTGACTGTTCATCGGGCGAATATCGATAACATCGACTGCTCTAAAAACAAGTAGATGACTAATAAAACCATCTATGCGAGAACCTATATCTATGTGTTTTTTTGGAGCTGCGCTGTAGAATTTTTTTGGCTGCCCATAGATCCTGCCAGAAGTAATGGCCTTTAGCTGTTCCTGCTGAATCTTTTTTTTCATTAATTAGGTATAAGTTATCAAAATCTATTTTGAAAGAACCTGTGTCGTTGAGTCTGTTGTAAGAGTGAAGATCTTCGAGTAAGCCCTTATTTTTAGCTCTGAGCAAACCTTTTATGCGCTTGATGGTTTTTTTTATCATGAGCAAAACTTCAGAACCTTCTACAAATTATTGGTTTTAACTTAATATGGAAAGCTACGACAGTCTACATCAACAGAATATCCTTTGTCACTTGTTTAGGACTATAGCTCCATCTTTTTCGATTTCCTTGCCAACCCCCTGATCTTGCTGTATATTAGCAGGCCGATAGTCACGTAGCTCAGTTGGTTAGAGCACCACCTTGACATGGTGGGGGTCGTTGGTTCGAATCCAATCGTGACTACCAAGATTAAATGACAGTTTAAAGTCGCGTAGCTCAGTTGGTTAGAGCACTACCTTGACATGGTAGGGGTCGTTGGTTCGAATCCAATCGCGACTACCAGATTTAAAGCGCCTTTCGGCGCTTTTTTTGTCTGTTGCTTTAATGCTATGATAAAATGATTTATTTACTAGAGAATAACTAAATTTCAGGAGTAAGGCATGCCGATTGTGACGCTTCCAGATGGGAGTCAGCGTAGCTTTGAGCGCGCGGTGACTGTTGCTGACGTCGCTGCAGATATAGGTCCAGGTTTGGCGAAGTCTGCAGTTGCAGGAAAAATCAATGGACAACTCGTTGATACCAGCACCACCATTAGTGAAGATGTGGCATTGACCTTGCTGACCAGTAAGGATGAAGAAGGCTTAGAGGTGATCCGCCACTCTACCGCCCATTTGCTTGCGCAAGCGGTCAAGCAATTATTTCCAGACGCGCAGGTGACCATTGGTCCGGTGATTGATGATGGTTTTTATTATGACTTTGCTTATAAACGCCCGTTTACACCAGAAGATTTAAAAGCGATTGAAAAGCGCATGCAAGAGCTGGTCAAACAAAATATTCCTGTGTCACGTCAAGAGATGAGCCGTGATGAGGCGATTAAGTACTTTGATGGGCTGGGTGAGCATTATAAAGTCCAGATTATCGAGGCCATTGATCAAAATGAGACTTTGTCTTTATATAGCCAGGGTGATTTTACCGATTTATGCCGTGGCCCGCATGTAGCGTCAACGGGGCAAATTAAAGCCTTTAAACTGATGAAACTCGCTGGGGCTTATTGGCGAGGGGATTCGAATAATGAAATGTTGCAGCGTGTTTATGGCACGGCGTGGGGAGATAAAAAGGCGCTTAAAGAGCACTTGCATCGCTTAGAAGAAGCGGAAAAGCGTGACCATCGTAAAATCGCCAAGGCACAAGATTTATTTCACCAGCAAGAAGAAGCGCCGGGCATGGTGTTCTGGCATGAGAAAGGCTGGGCGATTTATCAAAATCTAGTCAGTTATGTCCGTGAAAAATTGAAAAAGCAAGGTTATCAAGAAGTGCATACGCCGCAAGTGGTGGATAGTAGCCTGTGGGTGCGTTCGGGCCATGCGGATAAGTATAAAGAGAACATGTTCTTAACTTCGTCTGAGAATCGTGAATTTGCGATTAAACCGATGAATTGTCCGTGCCATGTACAAATTTTTAACCAAGGCTTACGTAGTTACCGTGATTTGCCGATTCGTATGGCGGAATTTGGTTGCTGTCACCGTAATGAGCCTTCGGGCGGTTTGCATGGTTTGATGCGGGTACGTTCGATGGTGCAAGACGATGGCCATATCTTCTGCCGTGAAGATCAGATTCGTGATGAAGTTGCACAATTTGCTTCACAAGTGTTTGAAACTTATCAAGACTTTGGTTTTGAGCAATCAGGCATTGAAGTAAAGCTAGCTTTGCGCCCTGATCAGCGTATCGGCGATGATGAAACCTGGGATCATGCAGAGAAAGAGCTGGCCGCAGCATTAGAGTCGGCTGGCATAGCGTTTGAGACCTTGCCAGGTGAAGGGGCTTTTTATGGGCCGAAAATTGAATTTCACTTGCGCGATTGTTTAAACCGCCGTTGGCAGTGCGGTACTATTCAGTTAGATTACATGATGCCACAGCGCTTGGATGCGACGTATGTTGATGAAAACAGCCAGCGCCGTCATCCGGTAGTTTTACATCGAGCGATGCTTGGATCACTTGAGCGTTTTATGGGCATCTTGATTGAGCACTATGCCGGCATTTTACCGACGTGGTTGGCGCCGACACAGGCGGTGGTGATGAATATTACCGACTCCCAAGCTGAATTTTCGACCGAAATCGCAGAAAATTTACAAAAATTGGGTTTTAGAGCACGATTAGACTTGAGAAATGAGAAGATAGGCTTTAAAATCCGTGAACACACATTACAACGTGTTCCTTATCTATTGGTGATTGGGGACCGTGAAGTTGAATCGAGAACAGTGGCGGTACGATCTTTACAAGGTGAAGATTTGGGCTCAATGAGCCTCGATGACTTTGCTCGGCATCTGGGCAAAGACGTTGAAAACCGTGGACTGTCTCACTAGGAGGATAGAGCTATTAGCACACAGAACCAAAAGAAGCCGCGCGTTAATGACGAGATTCGTGAAAAAGAAATTCGTTTGATCGGGGCTGATGGGGAACAAGTGGGAGTGATGAGTGCTCGGGATGCTGTGAAGCATGCTGAGGAAGCATCGCTTGATTTGGTGGAAATTTCACCAAATGCTAAGCCTCCGGTGTGCCGCGTTATGGATTTTGGTAAATTCATGTTTGAAGAGAACAAAAAACGTAGCGCTGCACGCAAAAAGCAAAAGCAGATGCAAGTGAAAGAAGTGAAGTTCCGTCCTTCGACGGATGTGGGAGACTACCAGGTAAAGCTACGCAACCTGATCCGTTTCCTCAACGATGGGGACAAAGCAAAAGTGACCCTCCGGTTTCGCGGCCGTGAGATGGCCCACCAGGAGCTCGGTCTTGAGTTATTAAAGCGTGTAGAAGCGGACCTGACTGAATACGGGATCGTCGAGCATCGCCCAAAACTCGAGGGACGACAAATGGTAATGGTAATTGGTCCCAAAAAGAAACAGTAATACTCAAAATGCGGAGTTTTGAATTATGTCAAAGTTAAAAACAAATCGCGGTGCAGCGAAGCGTTTCAAAAAAACAGCGGGCGGCTACAAACGTAAGAGCGCCTTTCGTCGCCACATCTTAACAAAGAAATCAACGAAAACTAAACGTCAGTTACGTGGTACTGATTTAGTTGCAGCGTGTGACCAAAACATGGTTGCTCGTATGTTGTGTGATAAGTAATCCTTTGTTAATTGTGGAGAGATAGAGAATGGCTAGAGTAAAACGTGGTGTAATCGCACGCGCGCGTCATAAGAAAGTAATGAAAGCAGCAAAAGGTTACTACGGCGCACGCAGCCGAGTTTTCCGTGTTGCTAAACAAGCTGTCACTAAAGCGGGTCAATACGCCTACCGTGACCGTCGCCAGAAAAAGCGTCAGTTCCGTTCATTGTGGATTGTCCGTATTAATGCAGCAGCTCGTCAAAGTGGTTTAAGTTATAGCCGCTTCATCAATGGCTTGAAAAAAGCGTCTATTGAAATCGATCGTAAAGTATTGGCTGATATTGCAGTCTTTGATCAAGCCGGTTTCAAAGCATTGGTTGAGCAAGCTAAAACAGCACTTGCACACTAAGTCGTTTCACGTTTGGTGAAAGACTCAGGCAGAAAATAGGGGCAGATGTGCCCCTATTTTTTTGTCTTTATATTATAGGGTTTAACCCGCGCCGGTTTGATCGCACAAGGGGGAAGCATGCAACAGGTCGATGAAATATTATCTGAAGCAATCACGCGCATACAAGAAACAGAATCTACTCAATCATTGGATGAGATCCGTGTTCACTACATGGGAAAAAAAGGCCGTTTAACCGAGGTGTTAAAAGGATTAGGCAAGCTTTCTGCTGAGGAACGCCCTAAAGTTGGTCAAGCGGTGAATGTCGCGAAAGGCGAATTGCAACACGTCTTAAATAATCGTTTAGAAGAATTAAAGCTGCAAGAGATGCAAGCCCAATTGGGAGCTGAAAAAATTGATGTGACTCTGGCAGGCCGTGGTCAGAATATGGGCCATTTTCACCCCGTCACAAAAGTGCTCAACCGAATTACTTATTTGCTCGGTCGTGCAGGCTTCGCGGTTGCAGAAGGCCCGGAAATTGAAGATGATTTTCATAATTTTGAAGCCTTAAATATTCCAAAACATCATCCGGCGCGGGCGATGCAAGATACTTTTTATTTTGGCAATGGCGATGTATTGCGCACCCATACCTCAGGGGTGCAAATTCGGACCATGCAAGAGACGAAGCCGCCGATTCGAGTGATTGCGCCTGGGCGAGTGTACCGCTGTGATTCTGACCCAACGCATACGCCGAATTTTCATCAAGTTGAAGGCCTATGGGTTGATGATTCAGTGAGTTTTGCAGATTTAAAAGGCATGCTAGTGAACTTCTTGCGAGAATTTTTCGAAGATGAAAATCTGCGCGTACGTTTTCGCCCATCTTACTTTCCGTTTACGGAGCCTTCTGCCGAAGCGGATATAGAATTTACTAAACCAAATGGTGAAAAGGCCTGGCTAGAGGTTTTAGGCTGCGGTATGGTGCATCCGAATGTTTTAAAAAATGTAAATATCGATCCGGAAGAATTCCAAGGTTTTGCTTGGGGAATGGGTATCGAGCGTTTAGCGATGTTGCGTTATGGTATTACTGATTTACGCACTTTGTTTGAAAATGATGTGCGTTTTCTAGGTCAATTTTAAGGGGGAGAACACGATGCAATTAAGTGAAAAATGGTTGCGCACTTGGGCGAACCCTGAAGTTTCAACGCAAACTTTATGTGACCAGCTGTCTATGGCCGGTCTAGAGGTCGATGGCATCGAACCTGTTGCTGCCGAGTTTTCTAAGGTTATTGTTGCAGAAATTACACATTGTGAGCAGCATCCTGATGCAGATCGTTTGCGTGTTTGTCAGGTGAATACCGGCAATGAGACTGTACAAATTGTCTGCGGTGGGCCTAATGCACGTCAGGGCATTAAAGTGGCTTTAGCTCAAATTGGTGCGATACTCCCTCCTATTGATGGTAAAGTCTTTAAAATTAAAAAAAGTAAACTGCGTGGTGTAGATTCTTATGGCATGTTGTGTGCGGCGAGTGAGTTGGGCTTGGATTTTGATGATGAGCCAGGTCATATTATTGAGTTTGCTGCAGATGCGCCTGTCGGTACAGATATTCGCGAATATTTAGATTTAGATGATGTCAGTATCGATGTGGACTTAACACCGAATCGTGGAGATTGCTTAAGTGTTGCAGGTGTTGCGCGTGAAGTGAGTGTATTAAATCGCACCCCACTAACGCCAATACATGTAGAGCTGATTGCGCCCATTCATGATGAAACGGTTGAAATTGAATTAAAAGCCCCAGAGGCTGCTCCGCGCTGTATTGGTCGAGTTTTAAAAAATGTCGATATAAACGCGAAATCACCCTTATGGATGATCGAACGTTTACGCCGCTCTGGTATACGCAGCATTTCTTTGCCGGTTGACGTGACGAATTATGTCATGCTCGAATTAGGTCAACCGACACATGCTTTTGATTTGGGAACTGTGAAAGGTGGCATTCAGATTCGTATGGCGACTGAAGGCGAAGAAATTACTTTGCTTAATGGGTCTAAGATTACTTTGAATTCTGATGTGCTGGTCATTGCGGATGATCATGAGCCTTTAGACATCGCGGGTATTATGGGGGGGGAGCACTCAGGTGTTAGTGATGATACTCAGCACTTATTTTTAACCAGCTCATTCTTTAAGCCCGAAGCAATTGCAGGGCGCGCGCGCCGTTATGGTTTGCATACCGATGCTTCTCATCGTTTTGAGCGTGGAGTGGATCCAGGTTTAACACGTTTAGCAATAGAGCGAGTGACACAGTTAATTATTGATAGCGCAGGGGGGGAGCCTGGTCCTTGTATCGAAGCTGAGATGTCTGAGCATTTACCGAAAGTGGCTAAAATCAAATTGCGTCAACCTCGTATTGAGAAGATTTTAGGTGTGAGCATTGCGGATGAAGAAGTTGAAGACATTTTAACTCACTTAGGTATGAGTGTGGAACGCATCGAAGACGGGTGGCATGTCGGTGCGCCTTCTTTCCGCTTTGATATGGAACGTGAAGAAGACCTGATTGAAGAGATTGTGCGTATTCATGGTTATGATGAGATTCCCTTGCATACACCAGAGCGCCCGGCTGAAGTTCCAGCATTTTCTGAGTATCAACTGACTGTGCAGCAATTTAGTCAGACTTTAGTTGATCGTGGTTATTCTGAAGCGATGAACTACAGCTTCTTAGATGAAAAGCTACAGACTTTGGTCTGCCCTAATGATGAATTTGTGCGCCTTGCCAATCCTTTATCAGAAGAACTCGCAATTATGCGTACAAGCTTATTGCCAGGCTTATTAAAATCACTGCTGCACAATCAAAAGCGCCAGCAAGAACGTGTGCGCTTATTTGAAGTAGGAACTTGTTTTAGATTGGTTGAGGGTAAGAAGCGAGAACGCCAACGTATTGCTGGAGTAATTTTTGGCTCCGCTTCCTCGCAGCATTGGAGTGGTCAAACTGCTGCTGATTTTTATGATCTAAAAGGTGATCTTGAAGCACTATTGGCTTTAACAAAATCAGAGATTAGCTTTAAAGCCGCTGAACATAGTGCGCTGCATCCAGGTCAGTGTGCACAAGTGAAGGTTAATGGTAAATGTGCAGGGGTGATAGGCGCGTTGCATCCGCATTTAGCGCAGAAACTGAATGTTAAAGGCAAAGCTTTTTTATTCGAGCTTGATTTGCAAGCAATTTCAGCCGCTAAATTGCCTCAAGCCCAGGCTTTATCGCGCTATCCAAGTATTAAACGTGACTTGGCTTTATTAGTTGATGAGGCGATAAATGCAGCTGACCTCATTGCTGCAGTGACTGAGGTTGTACCAGAGCAATTACAAGACGCTCGTATTTTCGATGTTTATCAGGGTGAAGGGATTGAAAAAGGTCAGAAAAGTATTGCACTTAGCTTGATTTTACAAGATTTGTCACGCACGCTTACAGAAGAGGATGTTGCAGCTCTCATAGAGAAGGTTAAAAACAAATTAATGACGACCTTCGGAGCAGTATTACGGGAGTAATTTCGATGGCGTTAACAAAAGCCGTATTAATGGATAAACTTTTTGCGGACCTTGGCGTGAACAAGCAAGATGCAAAAATGATCGTGGACTTGTTTTTTGAAGAAGTTCAAAATGCCTTAGAGAAAGGCCAGATCGTTAAACTTTCTGGTTTTGGTAATTTTATGCTGCGCGATAAAAAGGAGCGCCCTGGCCGTAACCCAAAAACTGGGGAGGAGGTCGCGGTTTCTGCTCGCCGAGTAGTGACCTTTAGAGCCGGGCAAAAATTGCGCGCTAGGGTAAACTCTGAGCTTTAAGCAAAAGCACTAAAAAAGCACCTTGACGGTGCTTTTTTGTTTGCCTTGAATGAGAGTATGGCATTTAATCATTTAAATGATGTGTATTGCTTTATTTTTAAACCGGGTTCGGTATAATAAGCGCTGGTTCGGGGCGTAGCTCAGCCTGGTAGAGTACTTGCATGGGGTGTAAGTGGTCGTAGGTTCAAATCCTACCGTCCCGACCAATAAAATCAACAGCTTACCTAAAAAGCGTGTCCCTAATTATCATTAAAAACATTGCTGTGTACACAAAATCTTAAGCTATAAATGAGTTATATTGTACAATCATTGTAGATTTGGTCGTGATAGCTAGTTGAGGCCAAGATTGCCGCGTCCTTTGTAAAAGTTTAAAATGAGTTCGTTTTTTTATTTCATGAGTTACTCCTACCTTGCTCTTTTCTGTTGAACTTCCCTATCGGCTGTGTCGCTTTATCTTTCCCAGGGAGTATTGGTTTACATTGTCTATGGGCCGCTTAGGCTAAGCAGAAAAGTTTATAAAACTCTCTTTTTGACTTAGTTTCCACTAACAATTGAAATTATTTTTTCATTAAATTACTGCCGAACTTATCGGAAGTGCGCACATATGCATCTGTAATGTTAGTTTTACTCTTAGCATATTTAACTCTCTGTTCTGCTTTTTTGAGAGATAAGCCACTGCCAAGGGTTACAGCATAATAACCATTATCAGATAAATAAACTTCAGAGCGATACTTTAGCTTCTTTTTATTTAGATTTTCAGCATATTTTTTTGGCAGCAAGCTCGTCTTTCGATGAGAATACAACAGGAAACGAGTTTCCCGCATCTTTATATTTTTTGATGATTTCTTTAGCTAGAGTATGGAGCTTAGAGTCTGGGCTTTCACTATCGGCGACAGCTTTAGCCAAGTTTTCTGCAATTTTTCCGTCTGTCGATGATAGCACTCTTAGAGCTAGTTCTTTATTTTTATCATATCTACTTAATATTCCTGCCATAAAAATATCGAGTATTTTAATTTCTCTATCTTCCGTTGATATTCTTTGAGTTAAACTTCTATCTAATTCTGCGAGAGCTTGCCTACTTTTGCTTTCTTCAAGAACAACAATGTATGAACCTAGCATACCTATAAAAGCAACAGAGATTGGTACTCCCCATGCTTGCACGTATTTAAGCCTGATACTAAATAAATGTGTGAATATTACAGTCGCTATAATTGTGATAAAAGCTAGCAGCAATATTAAACTAGACAGTTCCACAGTGGTTTCCTTGGCCTTTTATTTTCAAGCATAGCCTTATTTTGTAGAATGTTTATTGATTGAGTGTATATAGGCTGCTAAGGAGTAATATATGGGCAACAGTATTGGGATTATGGAGCAGTTGATTCATAGCACGGTTAGGCTTGAGAGCGTTTCACTTGATGGAGAATTTAGGCTTGGGTCAGGCTATTTTTTTCAAATTTACTAAAGGAGACTCTTATATTATTACAAACAGGCACGTTATTGATAATACTAAAAATGGAAAGTTTTATATTTCTCAGAAAGGAACAGATGGTAAGGTAGATTTAGGAAATCATTTTCCAGTAGAGTATAAGAACTGGCTTTCATATTGGACTTTACATCCTGACCCAAGTATCGATTTGGCTATTTTCCCTCTTAAACTCCTTTTAAATCAAATTAAAATCAAGCCTTTAGGAATCAAGCCTTATTTTATTAATTTATCTGAGAAGGACATAGCCAATGAAAAGCTGCTTACCTCTCTGACAGTTATGGAAGAAATAGTTATGATTGGTTATCCAACAGGTATTTGGGATGAGAAGCATAACTTACCTATAGTTAGAAGAGGAATAACCGCCACTCATGCTAAGATTCCGTATAATGGGAAACCTGTATTTATGATAGATGCAGCCTGCTTTCCAGGTTCGAGTGGGTCACCAGTTTTTCTTGCGAATTTTGGGAGTTATGTAGATGAAACTGGTAATGTTTGTATTGGTAATCGAATAAGTTTATTAGGTACTTTGTATGCAGGCCCTCAGCATACTGCTACAGGTGAAATAAAGGTTGTTGAAGTACCCACCTCAACACAACCAATTTCTGAATCACGCATACCAATGAACCTTGGTCTAGTTATTCAATCCAGTAAAATTTTAGATTTTGAGAAAATTATATAATTCGAAGTTATTTGTTAAGTTGGTAAAACGAAATGCTCTAAAACCCACTTCTTTTTTTAAAGCCTTGTAGCTCTAAGTCTAAACTGTCAAAACGAAATTGAAACGTGTTTTAAAATGCTACAACTAGAGAGGTCACGAGGTGCTTTATACCCGCATATAGCAATTGCTAGGAAGTACCTTGGGCTTGTTTAGCTAAGCACTTTATGAAAGCAGGATAAGATTTTTTCATGTACTGAGAAGGAGTGATTAGTATTTCAAGGGGGATAGGTATCTTGCTACTTTTTCTAAGCTCCAGCTCATGGCATATCCATAGAGAGCTTCGGGGCTGATCTTAAAAAGTTGCTCAAAGAACTTTAGCAGCTGTCAGCCCCATTAATTATTTTGCACAGTGAGTGAAGTAATATTTCAATTTAAGTTTGATAGTTCACATTAACATACTTTAGTGATTGCCTATCTTGATACTGTTTATTAATGATACTCTGGTTTTTATATTGGTAAAATAACTCTCCTTATTGTATTGTAGAGGCTATTTTATTTGCGCTTACAGTGGGAGTTGTATGTTTAAAGGCATGTTCTTTAGCATTGCTTTATTGTGCTGTGTGGTTTTACAGAGCTCGATGGCGGCTGGAAGTGTAAGTTATGATATTTTTCTAGTGCCTGATAAAGCAGCGCATCATACCGTGAATAAAATTAGTGAAGAGTTGCAGCAGGTGGGGTTAGAGTCATTATTTAAGCAAGGTTATTTACCGCATATTACGCTTTATCTCACAGGCTACCCAGCAACTACGCTTGATTCTTTAAAAAAACAAGTGAAAAGGTTAGCCAGCCGCTGGTCGCCGTTTGCTGTAAAGTTTGATCGGTTACAGCCTACAAAAAACAACTGGTTGATGCTGCAGGTGAAAAATAGCCGTAAGTTGCAACGTTTAGCCGATGAGGTGACTCTTGCAGCAGAGCCGCTTCGAGCTGCTAACCCTAAGTTGCCCAATTGGGTCTTAAAGTATCCAAATAAACTTGAAGCATTTAAGCGTTATGGCAGTCCAAATGTATTTAGTAATTTTCAGCCGCATATTACAATATTAGCCAAGAGCAATCAGAGCCAACTGACTAATTTTATGTCTCGCTTTGGTGAACACTTCAAACCGGCGCAGGTTAAAGTATTAGGCATTGGCATTGCTCGAGTTAATAATAATGGTCAAGTGATAAAAGAGTTGGCAATTTATTATTTTAAAAAATAGCAGTTTATTGATTTTTAATGAGAAAGTGTGAGTAATTAGTAATGATAAAAAAAGAATATGCTCTTGGGGTATTGATGCTAGTTTCAGGCTTAGGTTTTGCCTCGTTCGCTCAAGCGGCACCAGTAGCGAAGTCTCAGTCATTGAATCCAGGTGTGACGATGAGCCAGCTGGAAAATCGACAGCCGATTCATTGGGTCTCTGTTGCTCAAATTGCTGAAAGCTTGAAAGGCAAGCCAGCGATGAATGTTGGTTTTGACATTGATGATACACTGTTATCTTCTAGCCCTGGTTTTTATCGAGGTAAGCAAGAGTTTTCACCGCATAGTCTGGCTTACTTGAAAAATCCAAAGTTTTGGCAAAAAATGAATAACGGTTGGGATAAGTTTTCTATTCCTAAAAAATCAGCAATTAAATTAATTAATATGCACCTAAAGCGTGGTGATCATATTTATTTTATTACCGGTCGGCCAGCAACCAAAACTGAAGATGTGACAGCCATTTTACAAAGGGATTTTCATATTCCAAAAGCGGATATGAATAAAGTTATTTTTGCTGGACCAAAACATGGCTCTAAAACGCCTTATATTAAAAAGTTAAAAATTAAGCTTTATTATGGTGATTCAGATGGTGATATAGTTGATGCGCGTAAAGCAGGTGCTGAAGGTATTCGTGTGCTAAGATCACTTAATTCGACGAATCGACCGATGCCACATAATGGCAGTTTGGGTGAAAAAGTGCTTGTCAATTCTAATTATTAATATTGATAGCGACCTTTTTGTTTTAAGTTTTTCTTGAAAAAGAGCGTATTTTCACGCTCTTTTCTATTTTTAACATTTAAGCTTTAGAAAATTTTGCTTTGAGCTTACTAAGGTGGCTGTTGCCAAGTGTGGTGCTGCGTTTGGCTTTATGAGACAAGCTGCGTTGGACAATCGTTGGGTTAGGGAAAGATTCACCATTTAAAAAACGTTTGATGTTCTCGATATAAAGCGTGCGGAAAATAGCATATTCACTTTTATTAATGCTGTGGTTGGGGGTTTCTTTGTTGAATAGTGTAGTTGCAGTAGCGAAGACGACCGGATGACTCCAACGGCGGTTAGGGAATTTTTGTGGTTGTTTAACCAGCGCGTAGGCTTCTGCGTAGGCTAAACGCGTGCTTAAAAAACCAAGCTCTTGCGGGCGCACTTGGCTACACAAACGCAGAAAATCACCGAAACGTGGAATCCAACGTAGTTCTTCTCGGGGCATCATGCTCATTTTCTCACAAGCAACTTCGATATAGCGTTGTGGAATATCTTCGAGGACATTGTTCCATTTTTCGATATAGGTTTTTAATTTATTTTGGTCTTGATAGTGTTGGCGTTCCCAGAGTGCGCCGAAAATTAAATCAAATTGGGCAAATAAATAGAGAGATTTAGGGCTAGGTGCTGCAGCATCACTATTGTTTTCTTTTTTTTCGTACACGCGGCTTTGCTTGTTGGCGACTTTGTTGCAGGCGCACTTGATGTAATTGCTTCTCGCGCTTGAGTTTATCCTGGGCTTGTTTGGCCAGTGCGATGACACTTTCCATGCTTTGCGTCTCTGGCATACTACTGTTCCTCATAGTCTATGCCAGGCTCGTAAAGTTCGCCGCTGTCGTCGTTATTGGTTAAGCGAGTGGATTGACTTGCAAGTGGAATTTTTTTGCGTACAGTTTCAGCAAAACCTGCAATCTGTTGTTGCTCGTGATAATAGGATTGACTAAGTGGGTTAGTCACCCGTGGAGTAAAGCGGTTATTAAAGGTGCTTTGTGGAGCGATTGGGGCAATCTCTGCTTCCCAGCGACGTTGGTTAATGTAGGTTTGCATGCGCGGAATAATATTCTCTGCCCAGTTACCGTCTTTTGCTTTACGTGTTAACACATCTTTGATCACTTGCTCGCTTTCACTCTCTAAACCACGGCGTTGCCACAAGTTAAACATGGTTGAGCGGCTATCACGAAAGCCTTCTGGATAAGCCTCCCAAAACGTATCAAAAGCAATTGAAGAGGCCTTTTTTTTGTGGCTTTGGTGCTTTTAAGTCAAGTTCTTCGGCTTCTTTTGGGATGCGGTAGACGTACTCAGGCATGGTTTGTGTGTGGCTGCTGATTTGACGAATGGCAGCAGGTACCGGCTCAAAGAACAATCGCTCGACTTTTTTACTTTTTATACCCTCAACTTGAACTTCGAGTGTGATCAATTCCATAGAAACTAAGCGTGAAATTGCATCAGTCGTGCGTTTGGTGCTGATGGCAAATTTCTCGCCGAGTTCTTTATAACTGCGCTGTAACTTGTGTAAGGGAAAGCGCCGCTTGTAGCCGATGAGGCGGCCAGTATCTGGGCAGCGTGATTCGATGGGGCGGTACCAACTGACAATCTCAGCAAGCAGCAAAATAGCGTCCATATCAGGTTTGCCATTAATGGTGGTAATGACATTAAACCAGGTTTCTGGCAAGGTTAGCCCATCAAATTGCATCTCGCCGATCGCAGCAACTGCTGGTGTCATGTTTGACTTGTACGTTGGGTGATCGGGTGTGTGCATGCTAACCTTGTTTTTTCTTATCTAAGTTATGTTATTTAGGAGCGCCATTTTAACATAACTGGGCGAGGACTGAAGCCTAAAAGTGCTCGGCACTGGCAAGCTCCCAATCCTCTTTAAATTGCTCAGGCTTCTCTTCTGTTAATAGCGCACCTTCAGGAATATAGCCATAGATTTGAGTATAGTTTTTAACCTGACCGGGGCCGGTGCGACGTTGGATGTAGCTAGGTTGCAGGTCACGTGGCGTGGTCACTCCCATACTGCCTAATAATTCCATAAAGCTATGCACCGTGGCATTTTGAAAATTAGCGGCGCGATACTTCTTGCTTTCTACGACAAGCCCGCGCATTAAGCGTGGATTTTGAGTGGCAACGCCGGTAGGGCAATGGTTGGTATTGCATTGCTGGGATTGAATGCAGCCTAATGACAGCATAAAAGGGCGTGCAGCATTGCAAAGGTCTGCACCTAAGGCGACTTTGGAAATCATATCAAAGCCGGTGGCGACCTTACCACTTGCAATAATGCGAACGTTATCGCGAACACCGATGCCAATCAGCGCATTATGAATATAAACGATGCCTTCATTCAGAGGGGTGCCAACATGGTTGCTAAACTCCACAGGGGCGGCACCTGTGCCGCCTTCTGCACCATCAATGGTGATAAAGTCAGGTAAAATTTTAGTTTTAACCATCGCTTTACAAATACCTAAGAACTCACTGCGTCGACCCAGGCAGAGTTTAAAACCGATCGGTTTACCTGCTGAGAGTTCACGTAGTTCGGCAACAAACTTGAGCAGTCCTTCGGGCGAATTAAAGGCTGTGTGCGCAGGGGGCGACATCACATCTTGGTTCATTGGCACATGACGAATTTTTGCAATTTCTGGGGTGATTTTTGCCGCGGGTAAGATGCCGCCGTGGGCAGGCTTAGCTCCTTGTGAGAGTTTAATTTCAATCATTTTAACTTGGTTATGTGCTGCTTTTTCTCGAAAAAGTTCAGCGTTAAAATGGCCTTCTTCGGTTCGACAGCCAAAATAGCCGGTGCCAATTTGCCAAACAATATCACCGCCACCGGCTAAATGATGTGGGCTTAAACCACCTTCACCAGTATTGTGGGCAAAGCCGCCGAGTTTCGCACCTTGGTTTAAGGCGAGAATGGCATTTTTAGATAAGGCACCGAAACTCATCGCTGAAATATTGAGATAAGCTGCAGAGTAAGGTTGTTTACACTGAGGGCCACCAATGCTGATACGCGGTTCAATTTCACTGACAGCAACAGGGGATAGAGACTGCTCTACCCATTCATAACCGCGTGAGTTAATTTCACGTTGAGTGCCAAAGGGGATGGTTTCACGTTCGTGTTTGGCGCGTTGATAAATCAATGAGCGTGTTTCTCGATCGAAGGGACGCTCACTGACATTATCGGCAATAAAATATTGTTGAATCTCTGGGCGAAAAAATTCAAGAAAATAGCGGATATGCCCTAAAATAGGGAAGTTTCGTAATATAGCATGGTCATTTTTGCTTAATATCATGAAAGATGATTAAGGCGAGAATAATAAATAGAGCGGCAAAGATAGGGAAAGGCGCATGCCAGAGAACCAGTAGGGCAATAATAATCAGGACAATAATACCAAAGCCCAGGTAAAAGTTTCTACGCATGGGAGCTCCTTAATTTATTTTATTAATTGTTCAACAGTGTTGTTAATTTTTCCGAGTATACCATTACTCGAGCTGAAGAGAGTTAAGCAAGTCTAACAGTTTGTGTAAGTTTTAAAAATAATGCAGGCCCGGTTGAGCCTGCTTTTGATTATCTTTTTGATAATTTTGAATATTAAAGTGCGGAATGTATGAATCAGTTGGGAGAAATGTATTTTTCACGGCGCACTTGTTTCATCGCAAAGCCTATGTCAGTAAGCTTAGTGAAGCTATCGTCGATCATATTGGGGTTACCGCATAGATAAACAATATCATTGTCTGGGTTCATGGCGAGGTTATCGAATTGATCTTGGACATAACCGGAGTACTCATCATTGGCTTTATCTTGACTTAAATCTTCTCGGCTATAACAAACGCGGAACTCTAGGCGCTCATGCTGTGCGGCAAAGCTGCGGAAGTCTTCGGCATAAAGTGCATCTTTGCGATATTGCACGCCGAGGATAATTTTAAATTCTAACTTAGGGTTTGCGGCAAGTTTTTCGGCAATTTGTGGCAACATGCAGCGATAGGGGGCGATGCCGGTGCCGGTGCCGGTGAGTAGGATGCGCTCAGCAGGGTCGTCTTGCAGGACTAAGCGTCCAGCCGGCCCCATTGCATCTAGAGTTTGACCGGACTCGAGGTTAAACAACGCCTCACTGGCGAGGCCGCCTTTGACATAAGAAATCGCGATTTCTATCTCATCGGTTTGGCCGGGAATGGTTGCAACACTGAAGCTGCGGCGTTTGACTTTACCATCAACATCGAATAAAAAACTGATGAACTGCCCTGGCTTGTAATCGAGTGGTTGGCCATCTGTACGGGTAAACGCCATATGACGTATGCTTGGGGTTACCATTTTTGCTGATTTAAGTTCGAGCTTAAATTTTTGCACCGCCATAATAAAACCTCTATTTGTTTTCTCTATATATGGAATAACCGATGATCCTAGCAAATTTTAGTCAAGGGCGATAGAGTAAGCGAGAAATAATTATGATTCATGACTGATAGGAATAGATAAAGGAAGTAAAGAGTGAAAAAAACACGCTGTAACTGGGTGCCTGAAGATAATGCATTATATCAAGACTATCATGATCGAGTTTGGGGGGTGCCTGTCTATGATGAGCGTACGCTGTTCGAGTTTTTATTGTTAGAAGGCGCACAAGCGGGCTTGAGTTGGATTACCGTGTTAAAAAAGCGTGAGCATTACCATCGTGTCTATGCAGGCTTTGATCCGGTGAAAATTGCGCGTTTTAGCGATAAAAAAATTGAAAAACTATTGCAAGACCCTGGGATTATTCGTAATCGCTTAAAGGTGATGAGTGCAGTTAAAAATGCTCAGGCACTTTTGGCGATGAAAGAGCAGGGTGTTGATTTTTCAGATTATATCTGGGATTTTGTCGATGGTTCACCCATTCAAAATGACTGGAAAAACGTTAAGCAGGTACCGGCAAAGACAGCAGTTTCAGATAAAATGGCAAAAGAGCTCAAACGGTTAGGCTTTTCATTTGTCGGTTCAACGATTTGTTATGCCTTTATGCAAGCGACTGGGATGGTTAACGATCATACGGTTGATTGCTTTCGTCATCAACAGTGCCAAGGCTAAGCTTTCTGGCACTTGTAAAGGGCTTTGGGGATCTAATGAGGTGGTGATATAATTGCGGCGGTTTTATTGCGATTGGCTGTAATATGGGGGTGTTAATACGATGAATTTAAGGGATCAATTAGTTAAAAGTGGTGCGGTATCCAAAGGTGCTGCAAAAAAGGCCGCTCAAGAAAAAAGGCAACAGTCGGCAAAACAAAATAAACTCTCCAAAAAAGCCAAGACCGAACTTGCAGCGAAACAGGCCGAGCAAAAACAGCAGCAAGCTGAACAAAAGCGTGTTCAAAAGACTGATTTTAGCAAGCTTGAGAAAGAAAAACGGGCGCGCAAAGCGCAAGTGACTGATATCCTAAAGGCCCATCGTCTTAATATTGACCCAAAAGAAGCAGATCAGCGTTATCACTTTAATTATAATAATAAAGCGTATGAAATTGATGTTTCACAGGTGCAACGTAATGGCATTTTAAATCAGACATTTGCGATTGTGGTTTTTGAAGACAAGCCTAACTTAATTCCGATAGAAGCCGCTGAGAAAGTTAAAGGCTTTGACTCTGAAGTGTTTGTTTTTATTTGTGAGAAAGATGAAGTCGATCCGAATGATGACTATGCCGGTTATGATGTGCCTGATGATTTAATGTGGTAGGTCATTACTGAAAAAGGTGAGTAGGGTTGGCTGAGGCTACTCACCACTCCCCACTGCCGTTGGCTCGTTTTCTTTGGCGAGCAATTTATTGATGATGTCTAAGTCCCCTTCTCGGTGGCGTTCATCATGTTGGATTATGCTTTGCAATAAGCCACGAATGCCATTATTGCCATCAGAAGATAAGCTTAATTGTTGAGCTTGAGTTGTTAACGCCTTGAAAGATTCGAAAAAAAGTTTCAGCATGGCGGATACCTTGATGAACAGATTCAGGTAGGTGACTATCGGTTTGTTCGCCATAACCATACTGAGCAATTTCACGGTATTGGCTGATTTCAGTGCGCTGTTCGTAAACATTAAAATCGACAGAGAAATTGGCAATTTCATTGGTGTTAAAGCCTAAATTTAAGCCTTGTTGATAGGCATTACGGGCGTCACCTTCGAAAAAAAGTATCGGCAACATCGGCGAGGCTACTGACAAGCTCTTCTATCGCCGCACGCTCGTCCTTGTCGAGGTGGCCTTCGATGGATAAAGAATATTGCTCTTTAAAGGACTCATTGAGCGAATAACTGTGGCTGTGACCCTCTTCATTACGCTTAAAGCCAAAAGTTTCTTCAGCACGCTCATTGCGTTCAAAATTAACGGTGACTAGATCACCGTCTTGAGTTTTTAACTCCAGTGAAAAGGCTTCATCACGTTGATAGCTCTTTGAGTTATAAAATGATTGGTTAAAGCGTTGCAACTCTTGTGGTGGGGATGGGCGATGCTCTTGCTCTTTGACTTCTCGAGGGGCTAGATTGCTATTATGCACACCGGTTTGAAAGGGATTAAAAAACTGTGTGAGTAAACTGTTGATTTGCATGGCCTTACCCTAATACCTTTTAACAGGTTGCCTGACATTTAAAGCATCACTTTTGGCAATTGGATCCTTCACAGGCTATATATCGGCAGGGAGTGCTGTTGCTTTAGCTAAAAAAATTATTATTACTTAATAGGTTGTTTATTTAATAGTAATTTTCTTATGGTGGCGATATACAAAAATAAAGATATAGATTTATATAAATCAATGGTCAGTAAGTAAAAAATGTATAGGAACAGTAGCGTTTATTTTTATGGGTAATGCTTTAGTAAGCCCTGATAAATACCTTGTGTAAAGGTTTTGTTTAAGTGATTTGGGTGTTTTTGTTTGGCTTCTGCTGTGGCATTGGCGACAAGGTAACCGTGCTTGACAGCTTGTAACATCGCAATATCATTACCGCTATCACCAAAGGCAAGCGTATTTTCCGAGTCGGTTGAAAATTTATTGCATAAATAATGAACAATTTTGTCTTTACCACAGCCTCTGGGGAAGAAATCAACATCATAGCTTAAACCTGGGTCACCATTATCAGGATTGGCGTGGCTGAGGTTAAAGTCCAGTTTATATTTAGGGCAATATTGGCTTAATATGTGCTGCACTTGCTGTTCTGAGTGGTTTTCTCGGGATAAGAAAAAACTTCTTTTATAATGTGTTTGTTGCCAAGGGCCTTGATAGCTTAACTCTAGGCCGGCAGCTTTAACCTGATTAATAAATTGAGTTAAGTTTTCTTCAACTTGATCATGGCTAGGAAACTGTCTGTCCCAATTTGGATCGAGTATTAACTCATCTTGGCTATAATAGTGAATTTCACTACCATAAGAGGATGCAATAAAATGAGGGAGCAGAGTATAATTTTTTTGCTTGTAAATGATTAATGATGTATTGCTTAGGTGCGCCAGAAATAAAGCCAAATAAAACATTTTTCTCTTGACAGAATTTAATTAAAAAATCTTCAAAATCTCTTGCCTCTATTAACTCTCTCTCTGTTGCTAAATGATTAAAATACGTGCTATCAAAGTCTGAGAAAATAATAGAGCAAGGCTTGGTGATCTTTGGGAGGGACTTAAAAACTAAATTCATCACAGTATCCTTATAATATTACTGCTGTTTTTTTGTCATAGTGATAGATATTGATTGTCTATTAAAATACGTTAAAGGTAAAGTACCTAGAACGATTAGGGCTAGGCACGGATTTTTAATTCAAAAAAATTAATATCATAAATTAGCCGGTATTTTGCATTGCTGCGGCGACACCGTTAATGCTGATTAAAATCAATTCTTTTAATTCCTCAGTCGGTTCTTTTTCAAGTTGTTGCAATAAAGAAAGCTGTAATAAACTAAGAACATCTGTGTAAGGGTTGCGCAATTGAATTGATTTTTGTAGGACATTTTGATTGTCGAGCAATTCAGCTTGTTCGGTAATGAGTTTAACGGCCTCATCGGCTTCTTGATAGTCACGCTTGATTTGGTCATGGAATTTACTCGGTTGAAATTCTGCGTAATAAGCCGCTATTTCTAAATGAGCGCGCGCCATTTCACGTTGAGCATTATCAAGAGCGGATTGGAAAAAGGGCCAGCAGCGATAAAGCTCTTGTAAATAAGCAAGGTTATCATTGTTTTTTAAAATAGCTTGTAAACCTTTACCTAGCCCATACCAGCCAGGAATGTTATAACGGGTTTGTGTCCAGGAAAATACCCAAGGAATTGCACGCAGGCCATCAAAGTCAACTTCAGTGGCAGACTTTCGTGAAACTGGGCGCGAGGCGATAGGTAAACGGCTGATATGTTCGATGGGCGTGATATTAATAAACCAATCCCAAAACTCATTATGATCGATGAGATCACGATAGGTTTGCATTGAAGTTGTGGACATTTGCTCCATCAGCTTAAAGCCTTTTTCATCATGGCTATAATCTAAGCAGCTATCACCACATTGATAGCCGGTCATGCCCAAGAGTGTTGCATGAACCACTTGCTCTAAATGGCGGTGAGTGAGTGCCTTAATGCCATAGCGAAAAGAAATAACTTCGCCTTGTTCGGTAAAGCGGATTTTACCTGAATGCGCTTCTTTAGGCTGGCTTAAAATCGCCTTATGAACTTGACCGCCGCCACCGCGACCGACGGAGCCTCCACGGCCGTGGAAAAAGCGCAGCTGTACATTATATTTTTTGAATATTTGGCCAAGGTTAATCTGCGCTTTATGCAGTGACCAGTTCGCCATCCAATAGCCACCGTCTTTGTTGCTATCTGAGTAGCCAAGCATGACCTCTTGTAAGTTATTGCGTGCAGCCAGATGAGCTTGGTATAAAGGTGCAGAAAATAGCGACTCCATAACATGATCGGCATGGCCTAAATCTTCAACGGTTTCAAATAAGGGGGAAATATCTAGGTTTGACTCGACTTTACCCTCTTGATAGCACCAAAGACCTGTTTCTTTTGCCAGTAACAAAACTTCCAATACATCACTTAATTGGTGAGTCATGCTGATGACATAATTGCCAATCGCTTCGGGTTCGTGGTGAGTAATTTCGGCAATCGCATTAAATGTGGCTAGAGTTGAAGTCGCTTTATCAGAGAGTTCTACATTATGAGGCAATAATGGTCGTGGATTTTCAAGTTCCTTGAGTATATATTTAACCTTTTCTTTTTCTTCAAGTGCACTATAGTCTTCGCAGATGTTGGCTTTAGCAAAGATTTCACTGACAGTGACTTCATGAACTTGACTGTGTTGACGAACATCAAGTGAAGCGAGGTGAAAACCAAAGGTTTCGGCTTGAGTAATAACATCAGCAAGTGGGCTGTTCTGAGCGAGAGTACTAAATCCACTTTCTTTTAAGCAATCGCGTAATAAATAGAGATCTTGCAAGAAAAAATGCGTAGTGTAGCCCATCGTGCTTAAGTCACACGCCTCATTTGTTCCTTCTTTTAAGCAGCGCAACTTGGCTTTCAAGCGTGCCATCACATAACTGATTTTAAGACGATAATGTTCGTATTTAAAGCTTGGCAAGCGATCATCGGCAAGGTCAATGACTTTAGCGTCTTTATCGATAGAATCAATAAGTTTTTGTGGTGTAGCAATTTGACGGCTTGAAATACTGAGCTGATGCCAGAGTGACTTTAGAGTGGTTAAATAGCGTTGGATTGCATTTGTAGTGTGTTTTTTTAGGGTTTCTTGAATAACGTTGGGAGTGACAAACGGGTTGCCATCCTGATCGCCACCGATCCAAGAGCGATAGCGAATAAAGCTAGGCAAAGTCTTGGGTTGATATTGGTAGTAGGTTCTAAGAGCATAACTTACATCATGGTAAAGTTTGGGCAATGTATCCCAAATACTGGTGGTTAAGAAATAAAGGCCATTTTGAACTTCATCAGGCACGGTGATTTTTTCACTGCGGACATTATCCGTGAATAAAAGCAGGTTAATATTTTCATAAAGTTGATGAATGATATGGTCGTGTTCTTCGGGAGTGAGTTGGCCTTTTTGAAGTGATCCTAGTAGGTTAGTGATAATTGCTTGCTTTTTGAGCACAGCTTGGCGACGCGCTTCGGTTGGATGAGCGGTTAAGGTCGGTTGAATATCTAATTGGCCGAGTAGGCTGAGTACTTCATCGAGCGAATGGCCTTTTTCTTTAAGTTGATAAATGGCATCAGCAATGGACTCAACCCGAGGTGTTTCGGCTGTGGCGTTAATGGCCCGTTCGTGGTTAACACGAATAATTTCCTGCTTTTCAGCTTCATTTACTAAGTGAAAAAAAAGTGTATATACCTTGAGCAGCCATTTATGTTCATCGGTGCTTAAACGCTGGATTTTTTCTATTGCCGTTTTGTATTGATTAAAATCGGTGTTTTTTTCAGCATCCCTGCAGAGTAGTCTGAGTTTTTCTGCATCATCGAGCAACTCTGTGCCGGCCTTCTCCTTAACAGCATGGCCAAGTAGCGAGCCAAGCAGTGAGACATTTTCACTAAGAGGCTTAGATATACCAGTGCCTTTTGCTTCTGCTTGAAAGCCTTGCCAGTTCAAAATGGTTTCCATTATCAGCGACTCCTTAAATACGCATTATCTCATTTTGTGCATTCAAATTAACACGTCCCAGTAGGATTTGGAAATATCTGCCGATCATTTAGTTTGTTTGAAAATTATAAAGCTTATTTTAAAGATTTTGCACAAACTGGTAAAGGCGCTGAATATAGTAATGGCGTTTTTAAGATAAATAGCCCTTATGGACCAATGTATTATACGCCTGGGTTAACCTCAGGTTATATGTCTTTATTAGCCTACTTCCCCTGTTTAGATAGTTATATTGCTTACTCTATTAATGCAGCGCCTGTTCAAGGTGTGCATGGCGAGATTTTAAACCAAATTATACCGATTGCTTACAACAGTGATGAAGTTAAAAAAAGTAATTTCAACGAATAAATTAAGGTGCATATTTAAAGAAAATAATGTAATAAAGTTTATTTTTGGAAATTTATTAAAATTTAAATCATGATTATAGGATTTTGTTATGTTATGTTAATGTTTAATTAAATGTTATTCTTGATAGTTTTTTCATGATAATGAAATATAGGCTATTTATTGATAATAGTGAATTGTCTGTTTATTTCTATAATAATTATTGACTGTATATTTCGCGATATTATTAACTGGCAGCTAAAAAATTTTATTTCTTTAAAATAAAAGAGCATTGAAAAAGTATGGATAATCATCGGTGACAATATTAACGAAATTCGTTATGATCAGGGTCTATAACGCTCTAGAAATAGGTGTGTTATAAATACATAATCTTTGGAGAACTGAAATGACAAAAGTGATGGTTATCACGGGCAGCAGCCAAGGCATCGGTGCGGCAACAGCGCTAAAAGCGGCAGCAGTAGGATATGATATCTGTGTTAATTACTTAAGTAATGAGCAAGCTGCTTTTGAGGTTGTTGATAAAATTCAAAAAATGGGGCGCTCTGCGCTTGCTGTGCGAGCTGATGTCAGTGATGAGAATGATGTGGTGCGTTTATTTGCTGAGGTTGATAAAAGCTTGGGTAAGGTTGATGCTTTAGTTAATAATGCCGGTGTGTTAGATCAGATGATGCCTGTTGAGAAAATGAGTGCTACACGGATTAATCGGATTCTAACAACGAATATCACTAGTTATTTTCTATGTGCACGTGAAGCGATTAGGCGGATGTCGATAGCGAATGGCGGGCAAGGTGGTGCAATTGTTAATGTTTCATCAGCGGCAGCCCGTTTAGGTTCTGCGCACGAGTATGTTGACTATGCGGCTTCTAAAGGAGCGATTGATACGATGACTATTGGACTCGCTAAAGAAGTTGTGGCAAATGGTATTCGTGTGAATGCGGTGCGTCCGGGGGTTATTGATACGAATATTCATGAACAGTCTGGAGATTCTAATCGTGTAAGTAAGCTAAAAAGCCAGGTGCCGATGCAACGCGGTGGGACAGCTGAAGAGGTAGCGGATGCTATTTTGTGGCTATTATCTGATCAAGCATCCTACAGTACAGGGAGTTTTATTGATGTTACAGGTGGGCGTTAATATTTGATTTTCTTGTCATTAAGGAGTGAGTTATTTTTACTTTGCTATTAATTAAAATAATACCACTTTATTTTATTATTATTTTAGGGTTTTTAGCATCTAGGCATTTGGATGTTACTAAGGAAAGTGTTGCTAATTTATTAATCTATATTGTTAATCCTGTTGTTGTGTTCATTGGTGCATACCGTGTGCAGTTAAGTGTTGGTAATTTAGCCTTACCCTTTGTGATTTTTTTTATTTGTGTGATATCTTCTGTTGTTTTTTATTTTTTGGCGAGTTTTCTTTGGCAAGATATTCGCCGTAATTTAGTTGCACTTGCTGCGGGCTGTGCGAATAGTGGTTATTTTGGCCTGCCGGTCGTGACTGCTGTCTTTGGTACGAGTGCTTTGGGATTAGCTGTTGTTGGTAATTTTGGATTTTTGCTCTTTGAGATGACAATTGGCGTTTTTTTAATGGCGCGAGGCCATTACAGTGTGATGGATAGTCTTAAGACAATGCTCAAAATGCCTGTTATTTATACGTTTGCCCTGGGCTTGGTATTTAATAGTCTCAAGGTGCCGTTATCTTTAAGTGCTGAGCATGTTGCTGATTTATTTGTCGGTGCTTATAGTGTATTAGGTATGCTGATGGTTGGTTTTGGTATGGCGCATATGAGTCGTTCCAGCTTTGATATCAAATTGGCAAGTGTACTTTTATTTTCAAAATTTATATTTTGGCCAATTGTTTCAGGTGTTATTGTGCTTTTAAATCGCTATGAATTTAATTTGCTTTCTGAGGAAAGTGAGCATATTTTATTATTAATTTCACTGGTTCCATTGGCTGCAAATACTGTGGCATTAGCCGTGCGCTTTCGTGTTGTGCCTGATAAAGCGGCAATGGTTGTGGTGCTTAGTACGATAATTGCGCTTTTTTATATTCCTTTTGTGCTTTCGAGTTTATTGCCTTTGTTAAAACTATCTTAGATAGTTTTAACTTTAAGCGATTTGTTTTAGGTTTGAAGTTTGTTTTTTTGTGAGTTTTAAGATGTTTTGCTGGTCAATGGACCAGTTAGGCTCGATGAGGTTGATTTTCTGCAACGCATCGATGGAGCGTGCGACGCAGCTTTTAAATGCATAATGGTTTTTAATTTCAGCACCACACAATATACGCAGTTGATCCATAGAAAGGCTCAATGCTACTTGAGGAGAGCTAATAATAAATCCATAAAGCCAGCTGGTGAGTCCTTGTGCAAGTTGATTGCGAGTAAAAATATCAATTTGGCAAGGACATTCTTGTTCAAGTTCAAAGAGCTCACTTGCTAAGGTAATCTCATAATTTTTGGTGATATTATTAAAATTAAAGTGTTCGATCTGCTTAAATTTATAGTTTTTTTCAGGACCTTGAATGAATAGTTCTGTTTGTGCGTTGCGCTCTATTGACCTATAAATGGCACGGCGCTGCGATGAACCATCAGAGGATTGTAATGCCTGGAGGATTTGTGCAATATTAATATCGACTTTTTGTGTTGTTAAATCAGTTTGTTGGCCTTTATGAATAATGCTATATAATACAGCAAGGTCATATTGCAACAACTCTTCGCCTGTGAGCTTAACCTGGTAAAGTCCAGTGCTTGAGACCTGTTCTTGATTGTAATGCCGGCGCTTATTTGCTTTATTTTTTATAGAATAAAGTGAGGATTGCAGTCTAAATGCAGACGTCTGGATAGTCCATGTCTGTTGGTTAATAGGCATAAAATTAACTTCTTCGTGAAAGTACCAAAATATTAAACTCAAGTGTATGAGCTGATTATTAAGGCAGCCTTATTCGAGTCAATTTTTATTTTTTACCGCTTTCATTTATGATAATTATGTTAATCTTAAACAAATTATATTGTGGAAGTCCCTGTGAATATTATTGAAAATTTTTCTTTACAAGCTTATAACTCACTGGCTTTACCTGCAGTTGCACGTTATTTTATTACAATTAATGCGATGGATGAGCTTGTTGAGTTGAGCCGGCATTATCGTTTAAATACTTTGCCCTGGTTAGTTTTGGGGTCAGGGAGCAATGTTGTCTTTTCAAAAGATTATAATGGCGTCATCATTCATTTGGAATTAAATAATATCTATTATCGTGTGGATGATGAGGCGGTGTATATTCATGCAGAGGCGGGTGTGATTTGGGATAAATTAGTTCAAGAAACTTTAATTAAAGGTTATCCTGGACTTGAAAATTTATCCTTAATTCCAGGAACCGTAGGAGCTGCCCCTGTGCAGAATATTGGGGCATATGGAATTGAATTAAAAGATTATTTTTCCAGCTTACTGGCTTGGGATAGAGAGCTGCAACGATTTTGTCATCTCGATGCGAATGATTGTTGTTTTTCTTATCGTCATAGTATTTTTAAAGAGGAGCCTGGACGCTATATTATTTTAAAAGTCGTTTTAAAGTTGCCTTGTGCTTGGCGGCCGCAATTACAATACCAAGCCTTAAACTCAGCCATGATTGACCAACCCTTAAGCGCTGATCGTATTCGCAACGTTGTTTGTGAGCTAAGGCGCTCCAAGTTGCCAGATCCTGAGCTGTTACCAAATGCCGGCAGCTTTTTTAAAAACCCCTGCATCAATCAAGCTTTGTTTAGCGAGTTGAAGTCGTTATATTCTGATTTGCCGAGCTTCGCAGCGGGTGTTGCTGATCAAGTGAAGGTGCCCGCAGCTTGGCTGATTGAGCAGGCGGGTTGGCGAGGTAAAGCATTGGGCGCGGTGGGCATGTATGAGAAGCAGGCGTTGGTGTTAGTCAATCATGGTGGAGCCTCAGGAGATGAGGTTCTAGAGTTAGCTCAATGTGTTCAGAGTGATGTGTGGGAGAAATTTGGTGTTCAGCTAGAAGTCGAGCCCCAAATCTTTGGCGCTCTGACTGAAAATTAACTTGTTTGCTGTTGGATCTTCTTAACGATGGCCGATGTTGAACAGCCTGGGACCAAATCAATAGTGATGACATCGCCGCCGTTTTCTAACACTTGCTTGCTGCCAGCAATCTCATGCACCTTGTAGTCACTACCTTTGATCAGAGTATCGGGTAAGATAGCGCTGATTAAGCGCTCTGGGGTATCTTCACTAAAGGGAACAACCCAATCAACGCATTCGAGAGCATTGAGTAATTGCATGCGTTGGGCGAGTGGAACAATGGGACGACTTTCACCTTTTAGGCGTTGAATCGACGCGTCATCATTGATGGCAACAATTAAACGATCCCCCTTTGCGCGGGCTTTTTGTAGGTAATCAATATGTCCCGCATGAAGAATATCGAAGCAGCCGTTGGTCATGACTATGTTTTCACCTTGGTAGTGAGCTGTTTTAATTGCTGAGAGTAACTCTTCTTCACTGACAATGCCTGTGATTAGTGGCGGAATACTGTGATCATGGAGTGCATGTTCTAGTTCTTTTAGAGATACTGTAGATGTGCCTAACTTGCCAACGACAACACCGGCGGCTGCGTTGGCAATGTTCATGGCGGTGCGTAGGTCATAGCCGGTAGCAAGGGCGAGACCTAAGGATGCGATCACGGTATCGCCAGCGCCTGTGACATCAAAGACTTCTTGAGCTTGCGTTGGAATATGGGTGGTGCGGCCTTGCTTTTCGATGAGGCTCATGCCAGCTTCACCTCGGGTGATGAGTAAGGCTTCAAGGTCCAGGCGGTGAATTAATGAGTGTGCTTTTTCAACAAGTTCTTCATCAGAGCTCACGTTACCGACAACAGTGGTAAACTCTTTAAAGTTAGGTGTGATGATGGTCGCATGCTTATAGCGATCGAAGCTTGAGCCTTTCGGGTCGATTAAAATCGGTTTTTTCGGCTTTTTTGGCTTTTTTGATTAGGGTCTGAATATCAGCAAGAGTGCCCTTGCCGTAGTCTGAGAAGATGACCGCATTGCAATCACCCAGCTGAATATCGAAATTAGAAATTGCTTCATCGTTTGGGATATCATTGAATTGATCTTCGAAATCAAGGCGAATGAGCTGTTGATGTTGGCTTAATACACGTAATTTAGTAATGGTTGGCACAGCTACTTTTTGAAATAGACAGTTAACACCTTGCTCAGAAAGAAGTTTTTCTAGGCTGCGAGCATTATCATCTTGGCCGGTGAAAGCGATTAAAGAAGCACGTGCACCCAGCGAGGTAATGTTTAATGCAACGTTGCCTGAGCCACCAGCACGCTCTTCAAAGTCATTGATACGGACCACAGGGACTGGGGCTTCAGGAGAGATTCTTGAGGTATGGCCTGACCAGTAACGATCAAGCATAACGTCGCCGATAATAAGGACATGGGCGTTTTTAAAGCTGTGTTGCATGGAAGACCTCATCTATAAATTTTGTTTAGTTTAGAGGCTATTGTAGACGCTGCCAAGTCTTGGTTTAATGACTATGCTTTATATTAATCATAAAGATGAATAATAAGTGTGTTAATCAAGTGATCATAGGGACGGCTCACTATACTCGTTGGTTGATTTTATTGGGATTAATGATGACATTGGTCTCTATTTTATTAGAGCAGTTTGTCGTGGTGAATATGGATCAAGAGCTTGCGCAAAAGCGTGGCAAAGTCACAGAATTAAATTATGTCATTGAGCAAAAGTGGCTGAATAGTCAAGCACAGGCTCAGCGCGCTCTGCTTTCTGAACTGGTGATCTTGCTCTCAGGGGTGGAGCGGCCAAACCTTGGACTAAAAGAATACTTGAAACAACTGATTGAAGATTTAAGATTTAAAGGGCAGCTGCCACAAACACAAACGATGAGTCAATATAACCAGTTACTAAAGAAAGTACTGGGTGAGTATCGTGAGTCGAGTTTAGACTTTATCAATGATCGTTATTTACAGCGTGTTAATCTAGAAAAAGAGATCGTTGCCTTGCAAATGAGCCAGTCACGCTGGAAGAAGGTTGCTTTATTGCTGCAGGTGTTAGGGTTAATATTAATACTCTCTCGAGAAATATTTAGACATTAACTGAATTGCAGTCTGGTAAGGAGCAAGGTAACATCGTATTCAAAGGCTGGAAAAAAGAAAGTAGAAGGATGGGCGTGTGTTACCTGTTGCTATTATAAGTGCTATTGTTTCAGGGCTGATTGCTCATTTCATTGCGTCTAAGCTTGGTTATAATTCAGCGTTGTGGCGTGCGATTGGTGTTGTTTTGGGACCTGTGATTGTACTAACGCTATTATTACTGCTTTAGCCAAGCGATTGATATATTTGGCAGAGTCATATTCTGGCTAATCTAATGTGTCACAATATAAATTTGGGCTTGGGTTGCAATTGAAAGTGTTGCAGTTGTGATTTATAATACTTCCAGCTGTTTGTTTTTGACTTAAAAATTTTCGATGTTAATTTTTATTAATGTTTTAATTGAAATTAAATTTTATTTTTAGTTTGTTTTCTACTGATAAGTAGCAGCTATTTTATTTTATAAGTTTTAAATTTTTTTTGCATTTAAAGGTTTTAGAATCGTGGTGAGAAATATTTTATTTTCTTTGATTTTAATTGCGTGGGGGCATTTGTCGATTGCTTCGATCACATTGACCATTAAAAACAACACTAACCTTCCTATTAAAATTAGTTTTGATGATGATTATTGTATGTACTACCCAAAGAGTTCAAGAACTCCGATTATTCTCGGCCCACATCAGTCTGCGACCTATGGCCAAGCGGATAAGGGAAGTGGCTGGAAGTGCTTTTGGGCATCTCACCATCACTATAGGATAAAGGCTGCTGTTGTTGTTGCTCCTTATATTTATGTTCAGCGTTGTGTTCAGGCAATGGGTGATGAGAGTATATTTTCAACTGCTGATGAATGCCAGGACTCTCAGATGACAGATAAACTGACAATGACTCGATCTGGTGGCGATACGATATGTGAAGGCGGTTATGACCCTTACGCTTACCCTTACCGTTGTGAGGGAGAGGAAATAATGTCGCGTGGTGAAGTTGATATTAACCATGCGAATTAGAAGATAGCCAGTTTAAAGTTTAAATATAAAATTAATATAAATGACTTATTGTTATAAGATTTTTTGATCATCATGCGTTTAGCATATTTTAAATATGTTAATTCCTGTCATTATTTAGTGCGGCATTGGCATTGAGTATCTTAGAGCGTCGCAAGACACTTGTGATTCTAGATTAAGTAGGTAATTAACAGTATTATTTAAGTTTAGGGTTGTATCGTTCTTGCTAATGTCCAGACACTTATCTTTTCTATGTAATTATTACTATTCATTAATAATTGACTGAGTTCAGCAACAGTTGCCCCTGTAGTCATGACATCATCAATAATGGCGATGTGAGTAAAATTTTTATTGATTGGTTTTGTGATCTGAAAGGCATCTTTTAAATTATTTTTCCGTTGATTCTTGTTAAGGCCTGTTTGGGATTGTGTTTTTTTATACGAGCCACTTGGTTGATTATAGGCAGACGATAATGCTTTGCCAATTGATTAGTAATAAGTTGGCTTTGATTAAAGCCACGCTGTTTTAAGCGTTTGTTATGTAAGGGGACAGCAAGTAAAGCATCTGGAAAGATATCTATATTGAGATGTTGAATAAATAAAGTGGCTAATAGTTTCGCAAAAGCAGGGTTTTTCTTGTATTTAAGGTGATGGATGAGAAATTGACTTTGCCAGTTAAACTCTAACAAGCTGTGTGAATAGTGAAAGGGCGGCGGAGAGTTTAGACAGGTGCCACAGAGTGCGTTGTCTGTCATCATCGGCAAGGCACAGCGTGGACAGGCGTCTTGAATAAAAGAAAGATCGCCTAGACAGTCATTACACAGATCATAATATTTTGTATGCATTTGGCAGAGTACACAATGATGTGGAAAGAGGAAGTTCGCGATAGTGGAAACTTTGTTGTAAACTTTTTTGAAAATATAAAAGTTGACTGATGGGTTTCATGCTTTAGTCTACCTGACAGTTTTTGATGAAATTTGGGGTGTTTTATGAAGTCTTCTATACGTCACGATTGGCAACAAAGCGAAGTTGCTAGCTTGTTTAATTTGCCGCTGAATGATTTGCTGTTTCGTGCCCATACTGTTCATCGTCAGTTTTTTGATCCTAATGAAGTTCAAGTGAGCACGTTGCTCAGCATAAAAACAGGAGCATGCCCGGAGGATTGTAAATATTGTGCCCAAAGTGGCCACTATAAAACAAGCTTGGAGCGTGAAAAGTTATTATCACTTGAGAAGGTAAAAGAAGAAGCAAAGAAAGCGAAAGCGGCAGGAGCGACGCGTTTTTGTATGGGCGCGGGTTGGCGTTGTCCACCAGAGAAGCAGCTTGATGCTGTAGTTGATATGGTCAAAGAAGTTAAAGAGCTGGGCATGGAAGCCTGTGTGACGTTGGGTATGCTTTCAGCAGATCAGGCCGCTAAACTGAAAGATGCCGGCTTAGATTATTATAATCATAACCTAGATACATCACGTGAATATTACCCCGAGATTATTAAAACGCGTACTTTTGATGATCGTTTAGAGACGATTGCTCATGTGCGTAATGCTGGGATTAATGTCTGTAGTGGTGGCATTGTCGGTTTAGGTGAAGCACGGCATGATCGTGAAAGCTTACTGATGGAGCTTGCGAATATGTCAGAGCAACCTAAGAGTGTACCGATTAATGTGTTAATTCCGATTAAAGGCACACCGCTAGAAAATAGGGAAATTATTGACTCTTTTGAGGTGATTCGTACCGTAGCTGTCGCACGGATTATGTTACCTGAATCAATGATTCGACTCACCGCAGGCCGTCATTTGATGAACGATGAAATGCATAGTCTAGTGTTTTTTGCCGGGGCGAATTCGATCCACTCAGGAGAAAAGCTATTAACGGTTCCCTCTCGTCATTATGAGCAAGATTATGCCTTATTCGACAAGCTTGGTATTAACAAAAAGGAAGTTGAGTTAGAGTCTGCCTAATGGCTTTAGATGCAGAACTTGATTTGCAACTGGCTGTTCATAAAGAAAAACGGCGCCTGCGTGTACGTCAGAGCATGGTGCAATTAGAACATGCAAGCTGCCAGATTGATAATAAGCATTATGTGAATTTCGCTAGCAATGATTATCTTGGGCTAAGCCAGCATGATGCACTTAAGCGGGCTGCAACACGGGCGATTAATCAATATGGCGTGGGTAGTGGCTCATCAGCACAAGTTAGTGGTTTTCATCCAGAACATGAAGCTTTACAAGAAGAGTTTGCTGAATGGTTGGGGGTGGATGCTGTATTGCTTTACTCGTCGGGTTATCTGGCAAATGTTGGTGCGTTAACTGCGCTATTGTCACGCAAGCAATTAGTGGTTCATGATAAAGACAATCATGCATCGCTTTTAGATGGTAGTTTGCAGGCTCATGCACGTATTCAGCGCTTTGCTCATAACAATATGCTAGAACTTGCTCGTTTACTTGAAAAGGCTAAGGCAAGACACCTTTGGGTCGTGAGTGAAGCACTGTTTAGTATGGATGGCTATACCGTGCCGATAAATGCGCTAGTTGAAATAATAAAGCAATTTCAGCTGAATTTATTGCTTGATGAAACCCATAGTCTGGGCATTATAGGATCAAAAGGCCAAGGGCTGATTCAAGCTTATGCTCGTGATGTGAATCTAGAAAAAATGCCAGAAGATTATTTATTAACTGCCGGTTTAGGGAAGGCCTTTGGTGTTATGGGAGGGGTTGTTGCAGGTTCAAGAAATTTAATTGATTACTTAACGCAATTTTCAAGAAGTGCAATCTATACAACCGCCCAGCCTCCTGCACTTGCCGCGGCGGCTCGAGCGAGTTTAGCTTTGATTCGTGCGGAACAAGGTGATGAGCTGCGTGGAAAATTAAAGGAGAATATCGGGCTTTTTCATCGATACTGTAACCAATTGGGCGTTATTTATCATCAAGGCTCACGTTCGCCTATTCAGGCGATTATTTTAAAGACTGAGCAGGGAGTCTTAGACTGGCAGCAAGCATTAAAAAAGCATGGCTTTTGGGTGGCCGTGATGCGACCGCCTTCGGTGGCAGAAGGGGCCTCGCGTTTGCGCATTACTATCACGGCTGCGCATCGCAAGGCCGATATTCAAGGTTTAGTTGAAGTTTTAGCACGTTTGCAAGAGTTAAAATCATGATGAAAAAAAGAAATGTGGTTTTAATTCATGGCTGGGGAGCATCTTCTTGGGTGTGGCAGCCCCTTATTGCTGAGTTATCGGCTGATTTTAATTTTTATCCTATTGATTTACCTGGTTATGGCAAGGCGCAAAACCACTCTTTTGGAACGATAGAGCAAGTAGTTACAAGCTTATTTAATGATATTCCTGAGAGTAGTCTTGTTATTGGTTGGTCTTTAGGAGGGTTAATTGCACGGCAATTGGCAATGATTGCTCCGGATAAAGTGCAGGCATTGATAACGATTGCGAGTCCGCCTTGTTTTGTGAAAAGTGATAGTTGGAATGGTTTAGCGCCTGAGCAATTATTAGCGTTTAAACAAGCTTTGGTTGAAAATGTTCGGCGAGTTAAGCAACGGTTTTGCGCCTTACAAATTCAAGGCAGCAAAAAGCCTAGTGATTTTGGTCTATGGTCTAAGCATTTTATTCAAGATAATGTGAGTGTTGAGGCGTTAAGTCAAGGCCTGGAGGTTTTGAGGACGGCTGATTTTAGAGGGGTTGAAGCGGACTTTGAACAACCACAACTGCACCTTTATGGCGATTGTGATAGGATTGCGCCATTTACTGCGTCTTACTATCAAAAGACAGGTTTGAATTATCAGATAATAATGGGAGCGGCTCATTTACCGTTATTATCTCATCTGCATGAGCTGGTGGCTCAAGTGAGAATGTATAGTTATGATAAAGCAACAATTTAATAAGCAGGAAATTTGTAACGCCTTTAATCAGGCGGCAAATCACTATCAAGATGCAGCAATTTTACAGTTAGAAATTGCTAAGCGTTTGGATGAACGTTTGGATTTTGTTCACTTAAGCCCTGAAAAAGTCGTTGATTTAGGCTCAGGAACGGGTGTACTGACGCGCCATATGAAGTCCCGTTTTACTAAAGCGCAGGTGATCGGCCTTGATTTAGCTGAAAAAATGTTAAAACAAGCGCGTGCTCAGGATAAATTATTTAAAAAAAATAACTGGTTAGCCGCAGATATCGAGCAATTACCTTTTGTTAGTGAAAGTCTAGATTTAGTGACGAGCAGTAGCTGTTTGCATTGGGTGAGCGATTTGCCCAAAGTGTTCAGTGAAGTTTGGCGAGTGTTAAAACCAGGCAGTTTATTTACTTTCACAAGCTTTGGTCCTGATACTTTAAAAGAATTAAAAGCAAGTTTTAGCGCGGTAGATCATTATCCACATGTCAATGAATTTATTGATATGCATGATATTGGCGATATGTTGCTAAAACAAGGCTTTTCTGACCCTGTTATGGATATGGAATATATTCAAATGACTTACTCGGATGTGATGGGCTTGATGAAAGACTTAAAAACTATTGGGGCGAATAATCATGCTCAGCATAAGCGTCGTGGCTTAATGAGTCGTAGTGCACTGGAGCTGATGAAAAAATCCTATGAGCAATATCGTAATAGCGAGGGCGTATTACCAGCGACTTTTGAGGTGATTTATGGTCATGCTTGGGTTCCTGAGCAAAAACAGCAGCTAAATTCGGGTGAGGTTTTAGTTTCACTTGAAAGTTTAAGAAAGAAAAAGTAATAAGGAAAACAGCATGCAAGGGGTGATTATTGTTGGTACAGATACTGAGATCGGCAAAACTTGTTTTGGCACAGGTCTAGTATATCGCTTGCTTACAGCGGGCCTCGACGTTCAGCCGTTGAAGCTGATTGCCGCTGGTGGGCGAGAAGTCAATGGTGTTTTTAAGAATGAAGATGCCGAGGCGTATGAGAGGTTAGTGCAAGGGAGTATCCCTTATGAAAAAATAAACCCGATTTGTTACGAGCCGCCTATTTCGCCTCACCTGGCTGCTAATGAATTGGGTGAATCTTTATCCGTACAGCGTTTAGTTGCAGCAACTAAAAGCAGCTTGGTTGATCACAAGGATATAGTTATCTTAGAAGGGGCCGGTGGCTTAATGCAGCCTCTAAATGACAAAGAAACTTTTTTAGATGTTATAAAAGTTTTAGGTTGGCCGGTTATTTTTGTCGTTGGCTTACGCTTGGGGTGTTTAAATCATACTTTATTGAGCATGAAAGCACTGAAGCATGAAAATATTCCTTGTTTAGGCTGGGTGGCGAATATTTTAGATCAAAATATGCTTTATTTGTCTGAAAATATTAAAACACTTCAAGCACTTTTACCCATTCCTTTAGTTGCAACAATTCCATACTTACAGCCTTTTTCAGTTGAGCAAGTGGCTCGACATATCAATGTCGATTTTATTACAAAGCACCTTCGTGTTGCAGCAGCCACTCCTTAATAGTTAAAAATTTGCCTGAGGTTTTGCCATGAAAACCACCCATGCCTTGTTTAGAGACAATGCGATGACATGGAATAATCACCGGAATAGGATTGGTTCTGCATGCTGCACCGATAGCACGTGGGCCTGTTTGAAGTTTTTTGGCCAGCTCGCCATAGGTTAAAGTCTGTCCGCGTGGAATTTCTTGCAAAGCTTGCCAGACACGCCTTTGAAATTCTGTGCCTTCGAGTTTAAGCGGAATTGAAAATTGTGCATCTGAATTTTTAAAATATTGTTTTAGCTCAGCAATAATCTTTTTATGGGTTGTTGGAATAGAGTTTTTATTTTTGCTTTTTTAGCTCAGCTGGGTTGGCAAAGCGCAGTTCAGTGAGCACCTCTTGATCGGTAGTAATAGCCAGCGGGCCAATGGGAGAATCAATGGCAGTTTTCATAGTTATCTCTATCTTTTCTACTTTTTGAAATAAACATTGTTGGATAGCTTGAGATACAGCTTACTTTAACTGACTTTTGAAGCCAAATGCTCTTGGGTGAGATTTTTTAATTTTTGGTACAGCAAAAAGCAGCAATATACCGATAAGAATTGATGCCCAACCCAGCATATTGAAAGTATGGCTATAGTCAGGGTTGGTGATGAGAGGGTTTGTGGTATTTGTATGTGAGCCGACTGCAAGGGCTGAAACCTGCGCTGCTAAAACGCCTGCGACACCGGAGACCATCATCCAGGTTCCCATCATGACGCCTTGTAGGTTTTTAGGTGCGAGTTGACCGATCATGGCATAACCAATCGGGCCCATAAAAAGCTCCCCAGCAGACTGTAGGCCGTAACTGAGTAATACCCAAACAACGCTGACATAGCCGCTTGTGCTTGCGAAATGAATGCCGATAGGCAGTAGGGCAATTCCAGCACCGGCGAGTAATAAAGAGCAGGCAAATTGAGTGGCAAGCGAGATATGAATGTTTTTATCACGCAGATAGTTAAACAAAAAGGTTAATAATGGGCCGCCGATAATAATGACAACGGTATTGACATTAAGTAGCCATTGAGGGGCAATTTGTATGCCGAATAAATGGAGGTTTACATTGTGTTCAGCAAAGATAGTCAATGCCATGGGGGCGAGTAGTGCTTGGACCCAGAAAATTAAACTGGCTAAAGAAAAAATGAGGTAAGCAAAGACCTTGTTGCGTGAAACTAGGTTAGGCTGGCGTATTGCTAAGAAAGCGATCACAAGGACCATGATCGAACCTACAATGAGCACCAGGCTGTGGCTGAACTTTGAGTGAGTTAAAAAGGTTTTGATGATTGGGATGAGAATAATGATCAGAGTAAGGCCAGCGAGCGAGCGGCGCGTAAATTCTGTGCGTGTTGCTTCTTTAAGTTGAGTGGTGCGATCAGCAACCCCCTGCCAATTGAAAAAGAGAATAACCAGGGTAATGGCATTACCTAGGCTGGTGAGTAAAAATAGTGAATGGTAGTCATGAGTGAGCTGAAAGTGGCCGGCGACAATAAAACCGATCATAAAGCCAATATTCATACCGCTATAATTCCATAAAAAAGCGCTTTCACGGGCTTTGTCTTCCGGGGCATAGCGTTGAGTTAGCATCATATTGATGCAGGTGACATTTAAGCCAGATCCGGTTAAGAAGAATGCGAGGCCCCAATAGAGGTGACTGGCTGTTGCAGAGGCGAGCGTCCAGCAGCCAATGACCTGTAAAAGCATGCCGATTGTAAATAGATTACGGTTACTGAGTAAGCGTCCACCACAGTAGCCGCCTAAAAGGTGAAGAGCATAATTAAAGGCGGTAAAGCTGCCCATGATGCCGGCAGCAGCTACAGCGCTAAACTTAAGTTTGTCGGTCATGTAAAGGACCAGCGTTGAATAGAGAACGGCAAACCCCAAGGTTGCAAACACTTGAATAAAAAACAGCGAACCACTGCCTTTGGGGAGTATGCGCTCTAGTTTAGAACGCTGTTGAGGCTGATTCATTGAAGTTAGGGCCTTTGTTTAAATTAATTATTCGCAGGGTTTTATTATGCTAAATTAACGCTGAGTTTGTTAAGCAAGTGGGTCATCGTTGTTATTTTGTTCTTCTTGTGTCGACTTCGTTTTGGGTAAGTAATGGGTGTATTGGGTGAAGATTAACGTCATTAAAAATGGGAAGATCGCCGCATCGGCAAAAATAGTAATCACTTCCTCAACGCCTAGGCCAGCGGCTGAGAGGCTTTCTACCGATAGATTAATGTTAGTGAGTATGCTCGTTAACAGCATATAAGCGAGTAAGGGCGGCAGTAAAAGAAAGAAATTACTACGCCAGATGGGTTTGGAGCGTTGGATACTTAAGAGGATACTTTTAATAATACTTTGTTTTTCAAACAATAAAATGCAAGGCGCAAAAAAGACAAAGCTAACGCTGATAAGAACAATAAGTAAATAAATTAAAATTATTGCAGAGGGGAGTACGGCTGCAACGAGGCGAGCTGCAAAACCTGCGATAAGCTGGATGACAACAAATAAAATCAGTGTGAGCACAAGCATAGAGATAAAGCGTGCTGCTGAGTTTTTAGCAATGGCACTAAATGGCGTGTCAGCGTTCATATAGCGCTCTTTTAATGTAAAGAGCTGAGCGTTTTGGCTAAAAGCAAGGATGCAGATAAATACGAGTTGCGAGATGACGATTGCAGTAATCGCTTTTTTCACGGAACTTGAGCTTGCGAACTGTGTCATGATAGTGTACTTGTAAAGTGCCATCAGCGCGAATGTTGCGAACGCAATTGGGAATAGCCGAGTAAAGGCATGTTTATATAACCCCCAAGCACGTTGAAATATGACAACCGCGGGCACTTTATTTTGATCTGACATCTACATTTCTCTCTCAACAAACTACAATGCCGTAGTATACAGGAAATGAAGTATTGTCAATGGGTTTTTTTATGTTAGGAGAATCGAATGACCGAAGGGTGTGCTCAAAGCACAGAATCAAAACAACAGCTTAACCAGCTCGAGCAACTGCGCCAGCTTTCAGAAGTGGTCGCAGATACAGGAGATGTCGCCAGTTTTGTCACTTATCAACCTAAAGATGTGACGACGAACCCTTCATTACTTTATCAAGCTGCAGAAAAGCCAGAATATGCGCCTTTGATTAAAGAAGCGATTGATCGTGCGACAACACCCATAGGGTTTGATTTAGGCCTTTGCTTGGATATATTAGCTGTGACCATCGGCCGTGAGCTATTGCAGCTGATTCCTGGTGTAGTCTCAACAGAGATTGATGCGCGCTTATCGTTTGATACTGATGCGATGATCGAGCGAGCGCATCGCTTGATCGGCTTATACAGCGATTATGGTATCCCTAAAGATCGTATCTTGATTAAAATTGCCAGCACTTGGGAAGGTATAGAAGCAGCTCGAGTACTAGAGCAAGAAGGTATCCATTGTAATATGACCTTGATTTTTTCTAAAGAACAGGCGATTACTTGCGCTCAAGCCGGCGCTTATCTAATTTCCCCCTTTGTTGGTCGCGTCCTGGATTGGTATAAAGCGAAAAACATTGCCTATGAAGGCCATCCGGGAATCGATTTAGTGCGTGATATCCATAATTGCTTTAAATCGGCTAATTTTAACACGGTTGTGATGGCGGCGAGCTTTCGCAGCAGTGATGAGGTTTTAGCGCTTTCTGGCTGTGATCGTTTAACGATTCCACCAAAAGTATTAGGTCAATTACAAGAAAAAAACAGCAGGCTTTGAAAAAGCTCTAGTACAACAAGAAGTGAATGGTGAACCTGAAAAAATCACCGAAGCTGATTTTCGCTGGGCGATGAACCAAAACCCGATGGCTGAGGAGAAGTTGGCTGAGGGTATTCGTCGTTTTGCTGCAGATACAGTATTGCTTGAAGAGAAAATGTTGGCTGAATCCAAAAGCTAAAATAAAAGCTAGGGTGAGAAGTGAAGCGATGTAATTCAGGCTTTATTTTGAACTTTGATATAATAATTGATAAATGTGGTATGATCTTCGCGGTGTTTATACGCGGCGGTAATGCCACATTTTTTGTTGTTATTGTAGTATTGAGGGTGTGATGAAGGTAACGGCTATTTATCCTGGAACGTTTGACCCAATTACCAACGGCCATGCGGATTTGGTTGAGCGTGCTGCACGATTGTTTTCAAAGGTTGTGGTTGCTGTTGCTCATGTAACACACCCGACGAAGACACCGCTATTTACCGTTGATGAGCGGGTGAATCTGGCAGCCGGCGCATTGAGACATTTGGAAAATGTTGAAATTTGTGCTTTTGAAGGTTTATTGGCTGATTATGTGCAAAAGAAGAAAGTCCACCTCTTAATTCGAGGTTTGCGCGCAGTTTCTGATTTTGAGTATGAATTTCAGCTTGCGGCGATGAACCGCCAGCTCGCACCGGACGTGGAAACGATGTTTTTAACGCCTTCTGAGAAATATTCGTTTATCTCATCGACGTTGGTGCGAGAGGTGTCCAGTTTAGGGGGGGATGTTTCCGCCTTTGTGCCTGCAAATGTGGCTGAAGCATTAAAGCATAAGTTTTCAGAAAAGTTATTATCTAAGAAAAATTAGATTACTGTAGCTAAGAAGTAGTATAAAGTCATGGCGTTAAAGATTTTTGATGAATGTATTAATTGTGATGTCTGCGAGCCTGAATGCCCAAATGAGGCGATTTATCAGGGCGAAGATATTTATGAGATAGACCCAACAAAGTGCACGCATTGCTTGGGGCATTTTGAAACGCAACAATGTGTTGAGGTTTGTCCGGTGGATTGTATTATTATTGACCCGGATAACCCTGAAAATGAGGAAACGCTTTGGGCGCGTTATCATGAATTAGTAAAGAGTGATGACAATAATAAGTAAGCTATGTAATTGACTTTCTAAGTTGAAATAAATGCACGTTGAAGCAGAGAAATGGCGAGTATACTCGCCATTTTTATTAGCTGTGAATAATGGGGACACCCAAACTGTATAGCGCACCGACAACTGTTCCATTCATGCAGGTGACGATGGTTCCTGCAAGCATGGCCTTAAAGCCAAAGTTAACGATGGCTTTACGCTTTTCTGGCATCAGGCTGGTGAAACTGCCGAGCATGCTACCGACACTACCGAAGTTAGCAAAACCACACATGGCAAAGACCATCATAATCTGGATACGAGGGTCAAGGTGGTGCATGGTTGCAAGTTGGCTATAAGCAATCAGCTCATTGGTTGCAAGCTTGGTGGCCATCAATTCTGCTGCCATTTGAGCATGTTCCCAAGGGATGCCCATTAGCCACATAAAGGGCGTTAGGATATAGCTCAATAATAGTTGAACGCTGACTACATGACCGTGAATTTTAGGTAATAAAGCAAGGCCATGGTTGATAAAGCTAACGAGTGCAAGAGCGGCTAACATCATGATGATGATTGCCATCAAGGTCTTACCACCCTCGAAGATTCCCTGTGTTAATGCATCCATCGCACTTGAAGCACGTTCATGCTTTAAATCAGCTTGATTGGTGGTTGTTTCTTCAGTCTCAGGCACCATGATTTTTGAGATGGTGATGACTGCGGGGATCCCCATGATGACAGAAGTGATGACATAACCGATCACGCCTTTTGGAAAGATAGGTTGCAAGAAGATCACATAGAGTCCCATTACTGTCCCTGCAACGGCAGCAAGACCCATGGTCATCATGGTAAAGACTTCGCTGCGTGTTAAGTGCTTGAGGTAGCTGCGAATCGTTAATTGTGCTTCTGGGTAGCCTAAAAATATATTGGCGGAAAGTACGGTTCCAAGTGCGCCGCCGATGCCGGCGAAGCGATGTAAGAATTTAGAAATATGACGAATGATAAAAGGAATCACCCCCCAATAAGTCAATATTGCACCGATTGCACCGATGACAATGACCATGGGCAGTGCTTGTAGCGCGAGAATAAAGGTATTACCGCCGGGCTTGACCTCAAAGGGTGTAGAGCCGCCACCTATGTAGCCAAAGACGGTTGAGGTGGCTTCTATCACCGATTGTTGTAGGGCGATGATCACTTCATTCATCTTGGCAAAAAAGAGGCTAAACAGTGGAATATAAAAGAGAATTAAGGCGACAACAACTTGGGCGATTAATCCATAACAGACGGGTTTCCATTTGATCGCACGTTTGTTTTCACTAAAAATAAGGGCAAGTAGGCAAAAGCCAAGAAGCCCTAGGACTCCGTGGAGAACGGATTCAATCATGTTGCAGCTCACTTTATAAATGGGGTGATGTTGCTTTGCAGCGTCAACGTTTTCCCATAATGTTACAGAATTGCTAACGGATTCTATCAAAAGTCACTCTATTTGTCAGCTTTAAGGAATAAATTGAAAAAATTAGCGAAGAGGCGCAACTCGTATTGCTTTGTTAAGCTGTAAATAGCCAGAATTAAAAATTGCATGTGTGCTAGAGATGATGAGATTTGTAAGTTGTTTGAGCTTTATCATATTGCCAATTATATCTGTCACTGTGATTGCAGCAGAAAAATTAACTTTTTACACAGAGAGTTTCCCGCCCTTTAACTTTAAAAATCAACAAGGTGAGCTGACAGGTGCGTCCGTCGACTTGTTGAAAGCAGTGCTTAAAGAGGGAAGTTATCAGCAAAGTGAATATGAAATAAATCATGTCAATTGGACGCGTGCCTATAACATAGCTTTACATATGCCGGGTTCTGTTGTGTTTTCTGCAGCAAGAGTCGACCAGCGCGAACCTTTTTTCTATTGGGTTGGGCCTATTACTGACTCTCCTGGTGCCATTTTTATCAAAAGTAGCCGCACATTAGATCCAAATAAAGCAAATAGTTATCAGTACTCCGCCATCAAAGATGATGCTTCGGTTTCTCGATTGTTGAGTTTGGGTGTACCTATTGCCAATATTCATTACAGCTATGATTTTAAAAATATGGTGAGTCAGGTGAAAAATAACCGAACCGACGGTTTTGCTTACGGCTTTTACGCAGGAAGTTGGTTGCTGAAGCAATCAGGATTTAAATTAAACGAGTTTCGTGTCTTTAAAAAACTGATTTCCAGAAAAGTCTATTTTGCCATGAATCTTCAAACTGATATTGAAGCTAAAAACCGTTTTAAGAGCGCCTTTGAAAGTTTTATAAAAAAGAACCCAGATTTTATTAAGGAGCGTATTCATTACTATTTGCAATGTGCCCCGGATTGTTGAAACTCCAAGGCACGTACTGTTTATTTAACGATTTTTTAAGTTGAGTTTGGCAAATGCGGCTGCCATAGCAGATTCACCTTGTGCCGGTTGCTGTTTTACTGGTTTGTGATATGGGCCAGTTTTCGCTTTGCTCTCTGTACTTTTTTGCCCCTTATTGCTGCTAGTACTTGATTGAGTGGCTGAGTCATTGAGCCTCATCGATAGGCCGATGCGGCGACGAGGAATATCGATATCAACGACTTTTACTTTGACAATATCGCCGGCTTTAACAATTTCACGGGGGTCGCTGACAAAACGATCAGCCAGTACGGAAATATGGACTAAGCCATCTTGATGAACACCGATGTCGACAAAGGCACCAAAATTTGTCACATTCGTCACGACACCTTCTAAAATCATGTTCTCTGTGAGGTCTTTGATCTCATGAACATTCTCTTTAAAGGTGGCCGTTTTAAACTCTGGGCGAGGGTCGCGACCTGGTTTATCGAGTTCGTTGATAATATCCTTAATGGTGGGTTCACCGAATTGATCATTGATGTAATCATGCGCTTTGAGTTGACTAAGAAAGTTATGGTTACCGATGAGTCCTGCAATATTTTGGTCGTTCTTGGCGGCAATGTCCTTTACAACGGCATAGGTTTCAGGGTGAACAGCAGAGGCATCCAGAGGGTTATCGCCATGATTGATGCGCAAGAAGCCTGCGGCCTGCTCGAAGGTTTTCGCGCCTAAGCGTGGGACTTTTTTAAGAGCGGTGCGGTTTTTAAAAGGCCCTTGCTCATTACGGTAATTGACAATATTTTGGGCAATCGTGTTATTTAAGCCGGCAATGCGAGTTAGCAGTGGCGCTGAAGCCATGTTGACGTCAACACCGATGCTATTCACACAATCTTCGACAACACCATCCAATGAGCGAGCGAGTTGAACTTGATTGACATCATGTTGGTACTGGCCGACACCGATGGCTTTAGGTTCGATTTTTACAAGCTCTGCAAGTGGGTCTTGTAGGCGGCGAGCAATAGAGACTGCGCCACGAAAAGAGACATCGAGTTCTGGAAACTCTTGAGCTGCAAGCTCTGAGGCTGAGTAGACCGAAGCGCCAGCTTCTGAAACCATAATTTGTGTGAATTTTAGTTCTGGAAATTGTTTTTTAACCGCCAAAACAAGTTGATCGGTCTCGCGGGATGCGGTGCCATTGCCAATGCTGACCAGCTCAATACTATGTTTTTTGATGAGTTCGGCGATGATGTGAATGGATTGATCCCATTGCTTTTTGGGGGCATGAGGGAAGATAGTCGTATATTCGACGAGTTTGCCGATAGCATCGACGGCAACAACCTTAACGCCTGTACGCAGGCCTGGGTCCAGGCCTAGAGTTGGGCGAGCACCTGCCGGAGCAGCAAGGAGCAAATCTTTTAAATTTGTTGCAAAAACTTTAATTGCTTCTTCTTCAGCGCGCTCACGAATAAGCGTAAAAAATTCTGATTCTAGGCGTGTGAGTAGTTTAATGCGCCAAGTCCAGCGGATGGTTTCTTGTAGCCATGAGTCTGCTGGGCGACTTTGGTGTTTAAAGTTTAAGTGATCGGCAATGAGTATTTCACTTTGAGCTGATCCTGTTTCTGTTGGCGCAGGTTCGGGTAATAGTTGTAGATTTAAAACCCCTTCACTGCGCCCGCGAAATAATGCTAATGCACGGTGAGAGGGAATTTTGGTAATTTTTTCTGAGAACTCGAAATAATCTTTAAATTTAGCACCGGCCTCTTCTTGGCCGTTGATGACTGTTGATTGAATTTCAGCGGAGTTTTGTAAGAGTTGACGCACTTTCTCAATAAGCGTTGCATCTTCTGCAAAACGCTCCATGAGAATATAGCGAGCGCCTTCCAATGCTTTTTTGATATCAGTAATGGACTGATCTTTATTGATATATTTTTCAGCTTCGACTTCTGGGGGTAAGCTTGGGTCATTAAAGAGGGCATCAGCTAATGGCTCGAGTCCGGCTTCGATTGCAATTTGGCCTTTAGTGCGACGTTTGGGCTTGAAGGGTAAGTAAAGGTCTTCAAGCTGGTGTTTGGTCTCTGCTTCAAGAATCTTTGCTTTTAGCTCAGGAGTGAGTTTTTCTTGCTCGCTAATGCTTTTCAAGATAGTTTCGCGGCGCTCTTCAAGCTCACGAAGATAACGCAAACGCTCTTCTAAAGTACGTAGCTCAGAGTCATCGAGAGTACCAGTGACTTCTTTACGGTAGCGGGCAATGAAGGGGACCGTGGCACCTTCATCGAGTAAATTGATTGCTGCGGTGACTTGCCATTCTTTGACTTTGAGTTCTTCTGCGATTTTAAGGTTGATATTCATAGATAAACAATCTCATAAATTTAATCGAAATTACTACTAATTGAGACAGGGTAATCCAATTATCTATGAGCGTCTAGAACGGGGCTAATATTACAGCATAACGACTATTGAATGTAGGAGTCGATTACTTTTTTAATGGTGCCATTTTTGCGCATCTCTTTAATGGCTTGATTAAATTTAGGGAGGCTTTCGGCAAGCTCAGAGTGTTTATCGACAAGGAGAACAACAGCTAAAGAGCGATAGTTGTATGGCAAAGCAATAAAGTGCTTTCTCAATCCCATCGCCATTAATAATTGATCGCCAATTTCTTTGGGGCTGATGGTCAAATCATAACGCCCTAGCGCAATTTGGCGTAAGCACTCGGTTTGATCTTGTGTAAATAGTGCTTTTATCTTATGTATTTTAAATTGTTGCCTTGCCCATGCATTATTTTTGTAATCACACACTTTGAACTTTTTAAGACTATTTAATGATGCTATTTCTTTAAGGTCAGCTAGCTTTTTATTTTTTTTAAAAACAAATGCGTTTGAATGAATTGTGAATATAGGGTCTGAGGCGACCATTTCTTCACGTTGTTTTTGGTTAGGGACTGTAGCCAGCGCACTAATAATTTTCCCCTTGACAAGCGCTTCGGCTTGCTCTGCTGGAAAACTAACGGCTTCGCTTTGTAAGTCAGCCTGAGATAAAGCGATACGGACAATATCAACGAGTATGCCTTTGGTCTTGCCTGAGTTTAGCTGATAGCTATAAGGCGGCCATTTTCCATCATAAGAAATCGTCATGACGGTGGTATGAGCGGTTGCACTTTTTATGAACAATAA
>NZ_MDTU01000001.1:1309954-1317677 GCF_001720395.1 Piscirickettsia litoralis | reverse complement strand
TTTTCTCTCGATTTATTGTTGAGGTGGCTGTTGCTTGATTTTGAAAAAAATGATAGGATGAAATGGAACTTTGGCGGTTGGTAACAAGGCTATATGGAGGTGATTGTTATGTTTATGAGAAAGGTTCTTGCATTGGGTGCAGTCGCTCTTTTAGTGGGAGTAAGCATAAATAGTTTTGCAGCACAATCTGCAACCGGACAATTAAATGTGACAGCTAAGCTGGTTTCTGGGATTGCTATTGAGCAGACAAAAATAATGGCTTTCGGCGATATTGTATTGCCAAATAAATCGGGAGTCAAAGAGACTGCGACCGCGGATGGTCAAATGACAGTGTACGGCTCACCGGGCGGTGCGGTAAAGGTAACTTGGCCTGCAAAAGCGGAAATTACAAGTGGTAGAGACTCGCTTGATGTATCAGTCGTTACTACAAATGGTGGTAAAAGCGATGTGAAAGATAATTTAGATAAGGATGGCCAACTGCCCGTTGATGTGACAGGTACGATTAAAGATTTAACCCACGATACTGCAGCAGGGGATTATTCAGGAACGTTGACGTTTACCGCAGCCTATCAATAATTCTTCATAATAAATTGTAAATCTTTTCAAAGAGCCTCCAGTTAGGCTCTTTTTTTGCTTCTTGGATTTTATCTTTAGATTTAATATTGTGCAATGCGATATTTATGTTATTTTATCTTTATAAAAATAAAATAATGGATGACACCTGCATAAGGTTTTTAAGTGCTTTATTTAAGGAGAAGGTTTATGTTAGTTATTATCGCTTTGATTTTTACTGTGCTTTCAGGGACTGTGTTTTTTTGATGGATTAAAAAAAATTGACCGATGTGGTTTTGGAAAGTTATACTTTTTCTTTATGTTTTAATCAAGAGCTAATAGAAAGCACTCACGATTGCTACTTGTTAGGTTATAACAGGAGTGAGTAGCTAGTAACCTAGAGTGACAGTTAATTAATTTATTTTTTTTGATAAACAAGAACATAAAGCTGGCTTTTGTTAATAAATTGAGTGACTTCAAGTGGCAGGTTTTGGACAAGCTGCTGAGCCTGCTTTAGCGTGTCGGGTAATGTGTGTGGCACTGTAACAGGGTCTTGCTGGTGCAGTTCTTTGACAAAATGGCCTCCCAAAGGGTGGCTGATAATGATTTTGCCCGATGCGGTTAGCAATTGGATAATATTTTTTAAAGCGAGCGTTTGATCGAAAAAAATTAGCAAAGCAGGCATTACACCAAGCATAGTCAAAATAAGCTTGAACTTGGTGATAATCAACGATATCTCCTTGCCAGCAGGTCACTGTTGGCAAATTAATCTTGAGGTTATTTAGTTGTTTTTGGGAGAGGTCTATGGCTGTAATATGGGCGTGGGGTATTAATGTGAGTATCCGCGAACTTAAGGCTCCAGCACCAGCACCAACATCCAGGCAGTGTGGCTGAAGAGTGCTCAATTTTTTTGCTGCTCGGGGTTAAAGGCGGATTGCACGATAGCATCTAATCTTGGAATAATTTCTGTAGGTGTGGCTTCGCTTGAATTAAACCAATGTGACAGTTGATCGAAAAAAGAAGCTTGGCGTTTATTGAAGTGACCTCGGTCTGGTGAGCTGCTGTGATTAGCTGAGTTGTTATTTTTTGCTGTGGCCAGGTGAATTTTTTTCATCTGTTTTTTATGATCCATATATCGCCAGATATCCTATTGGAATTATTGTTGTGTATTATAGTAAAGGAATTTTTTATAATTGACTATTATATTGATTGTTATGGGCTTGATCGTTTGGAGTGGGTGCAATAATGAGTGTGATGGATGATGCAATGTTATTTGTTGAAGTGGCAAGAGCGGGTAGTTTCACTCAAACGGCAGTGAACCATCAAAGTTCGAAATCACAAATTAGTCGACGTATTGCACAATTAGAACAGCGCTTGAATGCTCAGCTTTTTATTCGCACTCCCAGGCAATTACAGTTAACTGAAGCAGGACATCAGTTTTTTCAGTCTTGTTTAAAAATACAGGGAGATTTTTTAGCGGCGACTGAAGTTTTGAAGCAGACCCATGATGATGTTTCTGGCAAAATCAGTATGACTTGCCCGATGACGTTAGGTACAGAAGTCATCGGTCCTTTGTTGGCGAAGTTTTTATGTTTATATCCAAAAGTGAGTTTAGAGCTCGATTTGAGCGATAATGTGCATAATTTTGTCGAAAGCCACTTTGATATTGCGATTCGTGCAGCCAAATCGTTGCCAGACTCGGCATTGAAAGCACACAAACTACTGACCTATAAATATATCATTTGTGCATCTCCCGCCTATTTAGAAGAGTATGGCACGCCCAAGCAACCCAGTGAGCTTAAGGCTCAAGGTCATCGTAGTATTGTTTGTATTAACCGTGAAGCAGGGCTAGGGCAAGGGAAGTGGCCTTTTGTCATAGACGGTCAGGAGCAGCAGCTTGATATTCATAGCATCGCTGAGGTCACTCATATGAAAGTTCAGCAGACGATGGCGCTGGAAGGCGTGGGAATGATCCGCGTGCCTGAATACTGGGTGCGGCACTTCATTGAAGAAGGGCGCTTAATTTCGCTATTGGCAGAGTATCAGCCCTTTGAGTCTCATCTCTTTGTTGTTTATAGGGATATGAAAAATCAGCCGAAACGAATAAAAGAAGTCATTGACTATATGGACAGTCATTTTTGTGATGGTTTTTGAAGGTGATATCAGCCTTATTAAATTTGATTAAGTGAGATAAACAACTTTTTGCAATGTGGTTATATTTTGATCAATCTCAGCAGAAGTTGTAAAAAAATGCTTGTATTCATTTATCCACATAATTATCCACAAAAAATGTTAATAATTTACGAGGAGAATTGAATGTTCGATGAAGTTGATTAGGGCTATATCTGCTTGAGTCAATCGAGCGCACCTGATTCTTGGATCATGTTGTAGCTGATTTGGGCGAGTTTTTGTAACTGTTCTTTATGTTGGTCGAGTGAAGTGATGATTAAGTTTTCAGCCTTGGGCATCGCTCGAGACAACATCATGTATTCATCGTCTTCAGCAAGATAAAAATCAACGATCAGCAAACCACGCTCACAACGAAAGTACCAGTCAAAGTTGTTAATTCGTGGTGAGCTGATGATGAATTTGGTACATTGTGCTAATTGTTCTAGATTAACTTCAAACATAAAATTTAGCTTTTATACTTTGCAGAATCTTACTGTTTATTATTGAGTGTAGCTTGCTATTTTTCTATGCGTGTAAGTAGGTTTACTTTGACGGTATTAAACCACTCGGTTTTGAGAATACTAAAAACGACAGAATCACGGGTGTAGCCATTGGCTAAGGTCATGTGCTTTCGAAGTGTGCCTTCTTTGGTCGCGCCTAACTTCTTAAGAGCTGCGAGGGAGCGCACGTTGCGTGAATCCGCCTTAAATTCAACGCGTTCTAATTGCAATGTTTCAAAGGCATGAGTGAGCATTAATAGCTTACATTCTGGGTTAGTGATTGTCCCTCTTGCCTCTGGGCTATAAAAAGTATGACCAATGGAAAGGCGGCTTGCGGCAAGATCGACCTCATAAAAGCGTGAGCTACCGACCAAATTTCCGGAGTGATTAGCGCGGACAACCATGCAAGCCTCAGTGCCAGAGTAAGTCTTTTCTAATGCTTTATTAAACCAGTCATCAAAACTTTCAGCAGTGATGCTGTAGGGAAAATAGGTCCAGTGGCTTGGTTCTAGAGCGATAGATTTAAGCTCTTTACGATGTGTATTGTCTAATTTTTCTAGACTAATTGATGATCCTTGAAGATTATGAGTATCGAGTGGTATTTTCATTTTATCGATCATTCCTTCTGTTAGCTCCTGCAACGAGCTTATATTAATGCAGATAATAATAACTCAGCAAGTGATGAATCTAAGCGATTGGTTTTCATTTGCAAGAGATCACAGTATGATAAGCCGGATTCTGGTGATTTTAGAGTAAGCGCATGCAATACCGAGATTTACGTGACTTTATTGAACAATTAGAAAAAATGGGTGAACTAAAACGTATTCACCCTGAAGTGAATCCCTATTTAGAAATGACTGAAATCAGTCAGCGTGTTTTGCATGCTAAAGGGCCAGCATTACTTTTTGAAAAGTCGACGGGGTCAACTATTCCAGCTCTAACCAACCTTTTTGGTACTGTAGAGCGTGTTGCTTTGGGTATGGGGGCCGATAATATCAGCGCTTTGCGTGAAATCGGCCAGCTATTGGCCTTTTTGAAAGAGCCTGAGCCACCTAAGGGGATTAAGGAAGCCTGGGCCAATCTGCCTATTTTTAAAAAATTTTAACGATGGCCCCGAAAAAGGTGAACAATGCGCCTTGCCAGCAGATTGTTTTAGAGGGGGCTGAGGTTGATTTAAGTGCACTGCCTATCCAAACTTGCTGGCCGGATGATGCCGGGCCTTTAATTACTTGGGGCTTAGTGACAACAAAAGGGCCGCATAAGCCACGGATGAATATGGGGATCTACCGTCAGCAGGTCATCGGGCCAAATCGGCTGATTATGCGTTGGCTCTCTCACCGTGGTGGTGCATTGGACTTTCAAGAGTGGTGCAAGGCGCATCCTGGTGAAAAAATTTCCTGTAGCGGTCACGCTGGGTTGTGATCCTGCAACTATTTTGGCGGCGGTGACACCGGTGCCTGATACGCTTTCTGAATATGCTTTTGCGGGATTATTACGCGGCCATAAAACGGAACTGGTCAAATGCATCGGCAATGATTTAGAAGTGCCAGCACGAGCTGAAATTGTTCTTGAAGGTTATATCGACCCTGAGGATATTGCGCCTGAAGGGCCGTTTGGTGATCATACCGGTTATTATAATGAGGTTGAAAACTTCCCTGTTTTTGCCGTTGATCGCATTACTATGCGTGAGAATCCTATTTATCATACAACTTACACTGGTCGACCCCCGGATGAGCCGGCAATTTTGGGTGTGGCCCTAAACGAAGTTTTTGTGCCCCTGATTCAAAAACAGTTTCCTGAAATTGTTGACTTTTATCTGCCACCGGAAGGCTGTTCATACCGCTTGGCCATTGTGTCGATTAAAAAGCAATATCCGGGACATGCTAAGCGCGTTATGATGGGCGTTTGGTCATTTTTACGTCAATTTATGTACACTAAATGGGTCATTGTTGTTGATGATGATGTGAATGTGCGTGATTGGCAAGATGTGATTTGGGCGATGACAACACGCATGGATCCGGTGCGTGATACGACGATGATTGAGCACACCCCCATTGATTATTTGGATTTCGCTTCTCCTGTATCTGGCCTCGGTTCTAAAATGGGTTCGGATGCAACGAATAAATGGCCAGGTGAAACAACACGTGAGTGGGGGTTGCCTATCACGATGAGTCAGTCTGTCGTTGAGAAAGTCGATCAGCTATGGGCTGATCTTGGGTTGTAATATGTCAAACAAAGTAACGATAGAAAATACTAATATTTGCTTTACTGTGGAAGACGATGAATCGATTCTTGATGCAGCGCTTCGTCAAGGCATTGATTTACCTTTTAGTTGCCAAGCCGGAGTATGTGGTGCATGCCGGGGGCAAGTGGCTTTAGGTGATATCAATTATGGCGATATTGAGATTTTTGGTTTATTACCAGAAGAGGAGTCCGCAGGGTTTGCCCTGACCTGTAGTGCTAAAATTACGACGGATGTTGTACTAAAAATGGATGGTAATAGCTTGTATACACCACCGAAATCATTCGATGCTCAAGAAATGATGATGACTGTATTAACTCAAGAGAGCTTGGGTGATGATATTTATCGCTTAACCTTAAAGCATGAGAGTGATTTTTTATACCATGCCGGTCAATATATTGAAGTGATCGTCAATGATGAAATTACCTGTCCATTATCTATTGCTAATGCCCCACACGTGACTCCTGGAATTATAGAATTACACATTCGTAAAACTCATAAAATTCCGAGCTGGGGGAATTGGGTGCTAGAGCAGGCTGAAAAAAACAAACAGCTGCATATTCGTGGGCCGAAAGGTAAAGTCATCATCAATCGTCAGTCAGAGCGGCCACAGTTATTGATCGCCGGTGGAACGGGTTACTCTCAATGCAAGGCTTTGCTCGAACACCTTTTTTCTCAACAAGAGCAGAGTGCACCGGTGTACTTATATTGGGGTGGGCGTCACCGCCAGGGTTTATACTTGCACCAACAGGTTAAAGATTGGGCCTTAGAGTATCACTATTTTAATTATGTGCCAGTGCTGTCTCAAGCTGTGAATCATGATCGCTGGGGAGGGCGTCGTGGTCTAGTTCATCAAGCGGTGCTCGATGATTTTGAAGATTTAAAAGACTTTGATGTCTATGCGGTTGGACCGATGGAAATGGTAAAACTTGCTTATCAGGGGTGTTTATCCAAAGGTTTGCCCAAAGAGCAGTTTTATTCAGATTTTTTAGAGTTTATGGATTTCAATGAAAAATAAAAATATTATTTTAGAGGCTGTCCAACAACTTCTCAGCGATGAAAATATGAGTAGCCAAGAGGAAATCTGCCATGCTTTAGCAGAGTCTGGTTTTAGTGTGAGCCAGTCTAAAGTGTCTCGATTATTACGCCAATGTGGTGCGGTGAAGGTTCAAAAAGAAGGGCATCTTGTTTATGGCTTGCCGAAAGAGTTATCTCCGCCGACCAGCGATAGCTCCCTGACTAATTTAATTTTTTCTATAGAGCATAATGAGGTGATGGTGGTTTTGCATACCAGCCCAGGCGCGGCTCAGCTCGTTGCCCGTATGCTCGATTTTCATCCTAAACAAAGTGAAATATTAGGGACCATTGCCGGGGATGATTCTATTTTTGTTTCGCCGCGCTCGATAAAAAATATAGAAAAACTCTATTTAGAAATTAGACAGTTATTAGGCTTTACGGAAAAATCATAACACCATGAGAAAAACTGCGATCATTACCGGTGCAAGCCGCGGAATAGACAACGCTGTTGCCCGTTATTTTGCAATAAAAGATTATAATTTAGTTTTAATTGCTAGAAATAAACAAGCTTTATACAAGGTAAAAAAAGAATTAAAAAATATTAATTCTGAGATTAATATAAGTTATTATGCGTTAGATTTAGCGGACTTTAATCAATCTTATCAGCAACTCGTTAAAATGGTTGACGAATTAGAGCGCATTGATGTTTTAGTTAATAATGCAGGAATTGGCTATACAGGAACGCTTGACCTTGATCTTGCTGATTTTTCTTTGATGGTGGATGTGAATGTAAAAGGGTTATTTGCTGTGGCTAAAGCGGTAGGTTTAAAAATGAAGCAGCAACAGCACGGTTATATCATCAATGTTGCATCGGTTTCTGGAAAGTCAGCTTCGCCTTATTTAGGCGGGTATGCAGCGACTAAATTTGCTGTGGTTGGTTTTAATCAGGCTTTAGCTAAAGAACTGCGGCCTTTTGGTGTCAAAGTCACGGCCTTATGCCCTGGCGTTGTTGCAACGGAGATGACAAAGGGCTTTGACTTTCCAGAGGAAAATAAATTAACAGTGGATGAGTTGGTCAGCTCTGTTGACTATTTACTAAAACTTGGGCCAAATGCTGTAATCGAGACCTTAGATGTAGCAGCAGCTTCATAAGCGTTGATTTTATTAGCTGCTCTTTAGTCTTCATAATTAATCAGGCTGATATTATTTGTTATTTTTGAATGATGGAGTTTCTGTGCAAATT
>NZ_MDTU01000001.1:1302932-1309851 GCF_001720395.1 Piscirickettsia litoralis | reverse complement strand
AGATTCTTTAATGAGTTTATTGTCAATATAGTAGTAATAACGATATGTATCGGTGTTAGATAAGGGTTTTAATTTTATTTTGATATTTCCCGCTGCATTATTGATACTTTGATTGTTTTTTGGTGAAATGATACTTAAATAGTTATCGTGGGTTGCTGTTTTCAATTGTGGGCTGTTTTTTATTGTTGTTGCGGTTAATGTTGGTGATGTAGGAAAACGGATAGGTTCTGAAAGGTGTAGTTGTTTTGAACCTGTATGGGGTTGATTGCTAAAGTGAGTGACCCCTTGTGTGTCTTGCCAACTGTAAACAGCACCATGACTTGTGTTTAGATGGATAGATGCAAGGGAGAAGCTTAAGCTGAATAAAAGTAAATAGGTTGATGAGTTTGCTTTCATATTTATTTCACGGCATTAGTTCAGAAAAACAAGCTGCTATTCAATACTAATGTAACCAAATTAAGCGATAACAGAAAGGGTTTTAAACAATAATGAGGGGTGGCCCCATCCAGCGGCCTTTGCTGTGATAAGCATCAGTCTCATCCCCTAAAACAGGATGGAGTAGGACACTATGACCATTGCGATGTGCTTTAAACCACTTTGTCAGCTTAGGAAGCAGGTCTTTAGGAAAAGCAATTTCAAACATCGGCTGTGGGTGTGGGTAGGGAGGCTTATCATGGAGCAGGCTGACTTCTGCAACACCTTCTAGCATGCTGTATAAGCTATTGCGTAGGAGTTTGGCAACCGGGCGAGTGCTGATATCGTAATAAAGGTGTATATGATAATCGTACATGGCCATTCTCCTACTGCTTATTGTTAGTATGGCTGGAATCAGCTAACTTGCAATGAATGTCCGCTGTCCCCTATAATCCGCGTAAATTATGGGAGAATCATGTGATACGCTATTTGATATTAACGGTTGCAGTCTTGCTATTGGTAGGTTGTGCGGGTAACGTTTCAAGAACAGCACCTTATCAGAATGCGCATATTTATGCTTGCCCTAATGAGCTGTCTTCTCTTTGTTACAGTACTGCGGTAGCACCATCTCGGCAGTGGTACCAAAGCCAAACTCTAAGCTTTGAAATACCGAAATCGTTTGAAAATCCTTTGCGTCAAGGCAAGCTTGTCATGCAAGAGTACTATGTGCCTTTGTTAGGTCATAAGCATGAATTTGCTGGGCCGGTACTTGTTCCATTGGCTTTAAAACAGACGAAGGTGATACGCCTTGAGAATTTCACCGACCAAGAGCTTAATATTATGAGTTTGCATTTATTAACGACCTTGCAACCTTCCCAGGATTTATCATCTATTTTGGATAAAATACAGCGTAATCCTGCCGATTATTTTGGTAATGCGGCAACCCGTTCAGTGCTGTTATTAGCAAGTGAGAAAATGCCTTTTGTATCATCAGCAGCAGTAAAAAATAATTTAATTAAATCTGCACATTTGATTTATGTGCTCGTTGGTTTGAAATTATATAACGGTAATGAGGGGTATTTGCTGTACAGTTTAGCAAGGTTGCCAATCAAGCCACCTTTTGTATTAACCGTTGAGCAAAAACTTTACAGTGAAAGCGAGCGAGCATTGCGAAAGGTGATTGCTGGTAAATTTAAGGTGACAAGAGAGCTAATAAATTCTGTGCGTTTAAATTAATGACTTGAGTGGGTGTGATTAGCCAGAGAAACAGCGGTAAGAATAATTATAATTCCTAGCCACTCAAACCAAGGGGTGATGCGGTTAAAAAATAGCACATCCCAGATAAAAGAAAGAGTAGGCTGTAAAATCAGGATGAAAGCGGCGACACTGACATTGACTTTAGGGAGTGCGTAGCTGATTAACCCCCAGCCGATGACTTGAGAAACCAATGCATACGCTGAAACCCAGGCATAATTTGATGGGGTGCCGAGTGTTAGGTGCTCACCTGTCGCTATTGCGATAATCAGTAAAAAAATCATCGCTGAAAAGGTAGTGATTGTTAATATAGATAAAGTATTAGGTGATTTTTCATTTGCATTTTTATTTTTATTCTTACTTGTATTATTGATATTTGCTTTTCTTAGAGTATAAATATAGCCGCTATAGCAAAGCCCTGAAATAAGACCGATAATCACTCCCCAGTGGTATTGGTGACCGAGGTTAAGCCAGTCATTTAAACAGAGTAATAAACCACCTGGAATAATAAAGATTAATGCAATAATCTGGTGTTTGTGGATTTTTTCTTTTAGAAAAAACAAGCTGATGAAAAGCAAGCAAAAAAATCTGGCAGCTGTTTAAAATTGTTGCAAGTCCGGGGCCAACATAGTGGATGCTTTGGTGCCAGGTGGCAAGATCAAGGCAGAAAAATAATCCGGCGATCATAGCAGGAAAAATGAAACGCTTGGTAATAACAATAGATTTTTTAGTAATAAAAGTGAATAAAAGCAAAATTAGGCCGCCGATGGCCATCCGGTATGCACCAATGGTTGCTGGTCCTGCAGAAATAAGGTGAACGAAGACAGAAGAGAAGCTAATAAAAGTGACGCCACAGGCAAGAACTAACTTATCAAATAGTGCGTGGGTGCGTAATGAGTAGAATAGAGAGGTTGCTTGCATAAATAGCTTTTAAAAGATAGAAGTAAATTTTACTGAGTTTAGAGCTGATTATAAGTTGAATTACTGCCAATAAAAAGAAGGCAGCAATTCGAGTTTGGTGACTAGGCAGGTAGGTATCCAGCATCGGTTAATTCTTTTAAGGCATCGCGAATGAGGTTTTTGTCGGTTGTATTTGTGCCTTTGGCGACATCTTCTACTGTTAAGTGGGGGCTGTTTTGTACGTGCTGTTGATGCTGAATATAGGCCATGACACCCAGGGCGCCAAGAGAGAGTCTAGAATCAGTAAAGTAGTTTGCAACTTTCATAAAAATCACTCCTTGAGATAATGAAAAATTATTTTTATTAGAGGGCCGGAACTCCATTGGACAACAGATGAAAAAATGATGTCAATCAATTCAGCAAACTTTCGATCATGCGGCGCAATAGCTGGGTATTTTTTATTAAAAAAAGTTTATAAAAAATAAAGTAAGAGTTTTATGATGATAGCTAGAAAGAAGAGAAGGGCGAAGCCCTTCGCTTATAATTAATTAAGAAGATAGTTTTTGTTTAAGCACTTTATTAAGCTCGGCAGGGTTGGCTTTACCTTTAGAAGCTTTCATTGCTTGGCCGACAAAAAAGCCGAACAGTTTATCTTTGCCTGAACGGTATTGTTCAAGTTGTGTTGGGTTTGCGGCCATCACTTCATCAACGATGGAGGCAATAGCGGCAGGGTCAGTGATTTGCTTTAAGCCTTTTTTCTCGATAATAGTATCGGCATCGCCTTGGCCTTCCCACATGGCAATGAAAATATCCTTAGCAATTTTACCGGAAATTGTATTATCGCCGACACGGGCAATCAGACCACCTAATTGCGTTGCCGAAATTGGGCTTTCAGTAACATCGAGTAGCTCTTTATTTAAAGCGGCATAAAAATCGCCCATCATTAAATTGGCAACGAGCTTAGCATGGCCATCGGCCGCTTTTACGGCGCCTTCATAAAAGTTTGCCATATCGCGGTTTGCGGTGAGTACGCCGGCATCATAATCGCTCAAGCTATATTGCTCGACAAAACGCTGGCGTTTTTGCTCAGGAAGTTCTGGCATTGTCGCTTTAATGTCTTCAATAAAACGAGGCTCGATAGCAACCGGTAATAAGTCAGGATCTGGAAAATAGCGATAATCATGCGCATCTTCTTTAGAACGCAATGAACGAGTCTCTCCCTTCATTGCATCAAAAAGGCGAGTTTCTTGATTAATCGTACCACCGGACTCTAGCACCTGGATCTGGCGTTCGACTTCAAAATTAATAGCGCGGTCGATAAAGCGAAAAGAGTTTAAGTTTTTCGTCTCAGTGCGGGTGCCAAACTCAGCCTGACCTTTCGGGCGTACTGAAACGTTGACATCGACACGGAAAGAGCCTTCTTGCATATTACCATCGCAAATCTCCAGATAACGCACGAGAGAGTGCAAGGTTTTGAGGTAAGCAACCGCTTCTTCGGCATTACGCATATCAGGTTCAGAGACGATTTCAAGTAAGGGGGTGCCTGCACGATTTAAGTCGATGCCGCTTAAACCATGGAAATCTTCATGCAAAGACTTACCTGCGTCCTCTTCAAGGTGGGCGCGGGTGATGCCGATGCGTTTAACCTTATCACCGTCTAAGCGAACGTCAAGGTAACCATCATGAACGATAGGCTGGTCATATTGACTGATTTGATAACCTTTAGGCAGATCCGCATAAAAGTAATGCTTACGTGAGAAAATAGAGCGCGGATTTACCTTAGAATTAGACGCTAAAGCAAATTTAACGGCCATTTCTACCGTGTCTTTATTGAGGACAGGCAAAACGCCAGGTAAACCTAAATCAATTGAGCACGCTTGTGTGTTGGGTAGTGCGCCGTAAGCTGTGGATGCACCGGAAAATATTTTTGATTGTGTGGCGAGCTGAATATGTACTTCCAGCCCGATAACGGTTTCCCATTCCATCTTTATTACTCTCTATAATATATTTATATTTTAAGCTTTAAATGCGGTCGGTATCATCGTGTGATGGTCTGTCACTTGCTGGTAGCGATGTGCAAGGTTAAGCAAGCGCGATTCATCAAAGTGATTACCGATCAGTTGCAATCCAACTGGCAAATTGTCAACGAAACCAGCCGGGTGTGATAAGCCTGGCAACCCCGCTAAGTTTACGGCAATCGTATAGATATCGGATAAATACATGGCGACAGGGTCTTTCTTGCTGCCAAAATCAAAAGCAGTTGTCGGTGCGGTTGGGCCGGCGATCACGTCAACCTCATTAAAAGCGCGCTTAAAGTCATCGCTGATGAGCTGGCGAACTTGCTGTGCTTTATTGTAATAAGCATCATAATAACCGGCTGAAAGCGCATAAGTACCAACCATAATGCGGCGTTTGACTTCATCGCTAAAGCCTTCTGCGCGTGAGCGCTTATAGAGGTCGATGAGGTCCGCTGGATTATCAGCACGATGACCAAAACGTACGCCGTCCATACGTGCTAAGTTTGATGAGCATTCAGCCGGAGCGATGACATAGTAGGCTGGAACGGCAAGTTGGGTTGTCGGCAGTGAAATCTCACAGATTTTAGCCCCGAGTTTTTCGTATTCTGCAATCGCCAGTTGAACTTGCTTTTCAACCTGACTGTCTAGACCTTCGCTAAAATACTCTTTTGGCAAGCCGATGCGTACACCTTCGAGTGAGTTGTTAAGGTGTTTAGTGTAGTCTTCAACTGGTTGGTCAACGCTTGTCGAATCTTTTTCATCAAAGCCTGCCATTACGTTTAGCATAATTGCAGCATCTTCTGCGGTTTGTGTCATCGGACCGGCTTGGTCTAAGCTGGAGGCATAGGCAATCATGCCAAAGCGGCTGATGCGCCCATAAGTTGGCTTTAAACCTGTGATTCCACACAGCGAAGCCGGTTGGCGAATCGAGCCACCGGTATCTGTACCGAGAGTCGCTGGGGCTTGGCGAGCGGCAACAGCAGAGGCCGAGCCACCAGAAGAGCCGCCTGGAACTTTATTTAAATCCCAAGGGTTTTTGGAGGCGCCGTAAAAGCTGGTTTCATTGGATGACCCCATTGCGAACTCATCCATATTGGTTTTACCGAGCATGACGGTGCCGGCATTTTTGAGCTTGCTAACAACAGTGGCATCATAAGGGGCGATAAAGCTATCAAGCATTTTAGAGCCACAGCTGGTTTTAACACCGTCTGTACAAAAAATGTCTTTATAGGCAATGGGCACGCCTGTTAACGGAGTTATATCGCTGCCTTGGGCTAATTTCTCATCGGCTTGTTTGGCCGCTGTGAGCGCTTGATCTTCTGTAATGCTGATGAAATTATTCAGTGTGTTATCTGTTGTCTTAATATGGTCAAGGTAGTGCTGAGTGAGCTCAACACTGGAGATCGTCTTGTTTTTTAGAGCTTGAATATGCTCGGCAATGGTGTTTCCTGACATGATAGTTACCTGGATGTTTAAATTTTATAATTTTTAGAGCGTTTAGCTGCTCACTAAATGATTAAGGATTAATTACTAATTATTTAATCAACTTATTCAATGACCTTAGGGACCAGGTAGAGACCGGCTTCAGTCTGTGGCGCGAACGATTGGAATTTTTCGTGTTGATCTTGCTCTATTGCCGTGTCGGTGCGCATGCGTTGAGTTGCATCAATCGGGTGAGCCATCGGTGTAATGCCTTGAGTGTCGGCGGCGTTGAGCTGTTCGACTAAGGCTAAGATATTGGAGAGATCATGTTGGTAGCGCTCGGCTTCATCTTTATCTAGGTGTAAGCGTGCAAGGTGTGCAATTTTTTCTACATCTGTCAGTGAAATTGACATGGTTTAGCCTCAAACTGTGTTTAATTCTGAAATATATGGGGATCAATAGTAGCATACCCGTTAACGCATTAGAAATGCTCGAGAGGTAAGGAATCGTCAAGAATAGTAATTCTAAGCTTGTGGTTTAGGGAGAATCAGTCACACTATACAATAAGGGTTCAAGGGATTGGGCGTTGAGCTGAGGATGCAAGCATGTTAAAGAAGCTGCGGGGATTTTTCTCTAGCGATTTATCGATAGATTTAGGAACGGCAAACACATTGATTTATGCCCGCGGGCAAGGGATTGTTTTGAACGAGCCTTCGGTGGTGGCGATTCGTCAAGATGGTGGGCATGGCCAAAAAAGTGTAGCGGCGGTGGGCATAGAAGCCAAACGAATGTTGGGTAGAACACCTGGGAACATGACAGCCATTCGACCGATGAAAGATGGCGTTATTGCTGATTTTTATGTGACCGAACGAATGCTAAAGCACTTTATTCAAAAAGTTCATGCTGAAAAA
>NZ_MDTU01000001.1:1276735-1302427 GCF_001720395.1 Piscirickettsia litoralis | reverse complement strand
TGCCTGTGTGCCTTGTGGCTCGACCCAAGTTGAGCGGCGGGCGATTCGAGAGTCAGCGTTAGGGGCTGGAGCGCGTGAAGTTTATTTGATTGAAGAACCGATGTCAGCTGCGGTGGGCGCAGGTTTACCCGTTGAAGAGGCGGCAGGTTCTATGGTTGTAGACATCGGTGGTGGAACCACTGAAATTGCTATTATTTCCTTGAGCGGTATCGTTTATTCTGCTTCTGTGCGCATTGGTGGCGATCGTTTTGATGAGGCCATCGTCAGCTATGTTCGGCGCAATTATGGTTGCTTGATTGGTGAGGCAACGGCTGAGCGTATTAAACATGAAATTGGTTCAGCCTATCCTGGCAATGAAGTGAGAGAAATGGAAGTGCGTGGACGTAATCTTGCAGAAGGGGTGCCGCGCAGTTTTACCTTAAATAGCAATGAGATTTTAGAAGCCTTGCAAGAGCCTTTAATGGGGATTGTCAGTGCAGTCAAAGCTGCGTTAGAACAAGCTCCTCCTGAGCTTGCTGCTGATATTGCCGAAAAAGGCATGGTGCTAACCGGGGGCGGTGCTTTATTAAGGGATTTAGATCGTTTATTGATGGAAGAGACAAGCCTGCCAGTGTTGGTGGCAGAAGACCCCTTAACTTGTGTTGCTCGTGGTGGTGGACGCGCGCTTGAGCTTGCTGATGAGCGGGGCTTTGACTTTTTAGCGACAGAGTAGAGTGCGGCTATGCAGCAGTATCGCAGTGGGCGCAAGCGTTTGGCTTTACATTTTTTATTCTGGTTTGGTTTAGCTTGGGCGGTATTTTTTGTGGATCGCTACACACAGCAGGCCAAATTAATGCGGCTTACTTTAGGAAGTGCGCTTTATCCTTTTGAGTACGTCGCAGCGATGCCTTATCAGTTTAGTCGTTGGCTAAAGCACAGTGTGAGCGAGCGTTATCAGTTATTTGCTGAGAATAAAAAACTGAACGAAGAAGTTGTGCGATTACAGGTGATGTTGCAGCAACTACTTGTTCTTAAAACAGAGAATCAGCAATTACAGTCCTTATTGAATGCAAGCCATAAATTAAGTCCTCAGCGTTATCGTTTGGCGCAGGTGGTCCAGGTTAAAACAAATCCTTATAAGAAAATTATCATCGTTGACCAGGGGACAAGCAGCGGTGTGTATGTTGGTCAGCCGGTTGTCGATGCCTATGGGGTATTAGGGCAAGTGGTCTCTGTTGGGCTTTGGAGTGCAAAAGTATTACTTCTGTCAGATTCTGATAGCGCCTTGCCTGTGTTTGACCAGCGCAGTGGTGTTCGTGCAATTTTAACCGGACAAGGAAAAAGCGGCAACTTAGAGCTTAAGCATGTGCCTGATACGGCAAATATTAAGATGGGTGATATTTTATTAACATCTGGGATGGGAGGGCGTTTTCCTGTCGGTTACCCGGCAGGCGTTGTCAGTAAAGTTGTACGTAATCCGGGGGCTGCATTTGCAAAGGTGACAGTCACCCCTGCAGCACATATGGATCGTGGACGCTTAGTGATGATGGTCTGGCAGGAAAAAACAAAATTGCCTCAAGCAGAGAATGCACAGACAGTCGAAGTGGTAAAAGGGAAGACAGAAAAAGGTAGCAAGCTATGAGGTCATATACCTACCAATCAAAGCAAGGCTTAAGTTGGCGAGTAATTGGTTTAGCGACTGTTTTATTGGCGCTTGTCTTTGAAATGTTAGTTATTTCAGGCTGGACGATGTATATTTGGCCTCAATGGCTATTATTAATTATTTGTTATTGGACGGTCAGAGCCCCCAATATGATTCCATTAGGTGTTGTTTTGTTATTTGGGCTGGCTTTGGATGTAATTCATGCGAATGTGTTGGGGGTGCATGCTATTGTATTGCTGGCCTTGGTTTATTTAGTGCAAAAGTTTCGCAAGCGTTTTTTGCTCTTTCCTGTGTTACAACAAGCTTTTTTGTGATGGCAATGACTGCGGTTTACCAGGCGGCTTTATTTGGTTTTCAATATTGGTTGAGCCCTGAAAATAGTGCTCTCTTATTTGAACCTTGGCGTGAGTTAACAATTCTTTCTTCTTTTGTTATGTGGCCGTTATTGCAGCTTTTGCTAAATAGTCTATTCGGGAGGCGTGAGCGCGGTTAATTTTTTTGTTACACTGGCTACCGAAGATGATAAATCTGAAATGTAGCTTATTAAGGTGTAGTAGTAACATGTCCGCACAACTTTATCTTGCATCAACCTCTCCTCGGCGGCGTGAATTACTTAGCCAGCTTCATCTGTCATTTCAAACATTAAATCCTAATATTAACGAAAGTATACAAAGCAATGAAGGTGCCGATGAGTATGTTCTGCGTATGGCTCGAGAAAAAGCACAGGCGGGTCTTGTGCAATTACCAGGAAAAAATAATATTATTTTAGCTGCGGATACCGCGGTTGTTTGTGATGAACATATACTAGGAAAGCCGATTGATCAGGCTGATGCACAGAAGATGTTATTACTGTTATCGGGGCGTTCACACTGGGTGTATAGCGCGGTTTCTTGTGTAAATTCTTATCAGCAAGAAAGTATTTTGGTGAAAAGTAAAGTCTATTTTCGTTCATTGACTGAGCAAGATATTATGGATTATTGGCAGACTGGTGAGCCATGCGATAAAGCGGGTGGTTATGCCATTCAAGGCTTGGCTGCAATATTTATCGAACGCTTAGAAGGGAGCTTTTCGGCGGTGATGGGGTTACCCTTATTCGAAACAAATGCACTATTACAAAAATTTAAAATAAGAGCCTTAGGGGATACGAGTGAGCGATGAAATACTTATTAACTGCATGCCTCAAGAAACACGCGTTGCTATTGTTGAAAATGGTGTCTTGCAAGAAGTTCATATTGAGCGTGATAATGAACAGGGATTAGTCGGTGTTATTTTTAAAGGCATTGTGGCTCGGGTGCTGCCTGGTATGCAAGCGGCATTTATTGAATTAGGTTTAGAAAAAACTGGATTTTTGCATGTCTCTGATGTTGTGCCTTTAGTTGAGAAAGACAGTGAAGAGGAAGAGGCCCCACCATTACCTGATATTCAGTCTTTGCTTTATGAGGGTCAAAAAATCCTTGTTCAAGTGGTTAAAGACCCTATGGGAACTAAGGGTGCACGTTTAACTACACATTTGTCGATTGCATCGCGCTGCTTGGTTTATATGCCAGATTTAGCTCGTATTGGAGTGTCTCAGCGGATTGAAGGTGAAGAAGAGCGTGAGCGTTTGCGTGGTTTGCTTGCAGGCCACCTTCCTGAAGATGAGGCTAAGGGCTATATTGTTCGTACTGCCGCAGAAGGCATGGATGAGCGCACGATATTGGCGGATTGTGCATTTTTAAAGCACATGTGGCAAAAGTTATCTGAACGTGTTCATGCATTAGAAGCACCACAAGTGGTGTTCCGTGAATTGCCACTGGCGATTCGTTCATTGCGTGACTTTATGCGTCCAGGCTATAAACTGCGTATCGATACCCAAGAGGGTTATCAAAAGCTATGTGAGTTTTCTGAAGCCTATGTGCCAGAAGCACGTATGCAGTTGCATTACTATGTCGGTGAGCGGCCTATTTTTGATTTATATAATGTTGAGCGAGAAATAGGACTGGCTTTACAGCGTAAAGTTATTTTAAAGTCTGGTGGGCATTTAGTGTTTGATCAAACAGAAGCGATGACGACTATCGATGTGAATACGGGTGGCTTTGTCGGCCATAAAAATCTAGAAGAAACAATATTTAAAACGAATATGGAAGCGGCTGTTTCAATTGGTCATCAATTAAGGTTACGTAATCTAGGCGGCATTATCATTATAGATTTTATTGATATGGAAAAAGAGGAGCATAAACAGTTGGTGCTTGAGGCGCTTGAGAAAAGTTTTGACAAGGATCATGCTAAAATTACCATTAGTGGTGTTTCAAGCCTTGGGCTGGTCGAAATGACACGTAAGCGCACCCGAGATAGTTTAAGAAATACACTGTGTCAGCCATGCCCGTTATGTGAAGGTCGAGGTTCAATCAAGACGATAGAAACGATTTGCTATGAAATTTGCCGCGAAATTTTTCGTGAGGTAAAAACGTACAATGCCTCAGGGTATCTGGTTCTGGCTGCGCAAAATGTGGTGGACTATATGTTGGATGAGGGGTCTAGCCATTTGGCGGAATTAGAAACACAAATTGCTAAACCTGTTCGTTTGCAAGGAGAAGCACTGTATACGCAAGAACAATTTGATATTGTCCTGGTGTGATAATGCGTTGGCGTTTTTGGGCTTGGTTATGCATTGATACTATTTTAGTGCTGGCGCTTATGTTGGGTGCGACAGCCTACTTCTTGCACAATGAATTACGCCAACCAAAAATATGGCTAGAGCGTTTCGCAAAGAGTCAGGGGGTCACTTTAAAAGTGGCTAGTGTCAAGACAGTTGATGATAGCTTGCTATCCCCTGCATTTGAGGTGAAAGACCTTGAAATAAGCAATGAAAAACAAGGCTGGTCTGCAAAAATAAAGTATGACCATGTCCACTTTAATTTGTTAAAAAGCTTATGGCATTGGCGATTGAGCACCAATGATATCATTGTGCGAGATGCAACGGTTAACTTTGATATCGATCAGGCTCACTTTGAGAAAAAAGCAAAGCGCTCTCCTTTATCTATTTTCCCCTGGCTTAATGCCCAAAAAAAGGTGAATTTTAGTAATGTTCGTCTCAATCTACAACGAGGCAAAGTTAAAGATAGTCTCAATTTTAATGTGTTGTGGGACAGCTCAGCAAAAGCAACGAGTCGCTTAAAACTGCTCGCAACGGGCGCACGTGATGAAAAAATATCTGTTACTGCTGAGGTGAAGAAAACATCTTTAGGTGGCCTTAAATCAGCGAATATTCACTTGCAAGCTCAAAAATTATTACTCTCTTGGTTCAGTCTCGCTAAAATTAAAGTGGCTAAGCAAGATTACCGAATAGATACTGATGCGAGGTTTTCAGGGAATCTAGAAAACGCACAGTTTTCTGCACGATTTTCTTTACAAGGTGCGCGTGTCAGCGCTTTACAATCTGTTAAAGGAGTATTTAAAGGCCACATTAGTGATGATAAGGCTCAGTTTTTGCTGCCGGAGTTGAGAGTTAATGGGCAGTCTTATCCTAAACCAATCAGCTTAAATTTAGACTATAGTGGTTTTAGTTGGAAAATAAATTCTACTGGCTTAGCACTTAAGCCGTTAGTGCCGTTAACTTATTTATTTGATACAACGGGCTTGAAATATCAAAATGAACTTGACCGATTAAGTACTTTACAAGGCTATATTTCTAATATTAGTGGTTATTGGCAGTCTAATCGTCGTTGGAAGCTTACGGTGGATCTTGTTGATTTAGGTGTTTTGCCCAGTGAACATCAGCCTGGAGTTACCGGTGTTTCTGGCAAGCTCATATTGAAAGCTGATCAAACTATTTTTGATATGTTCAGCCCTAAACTTCATTGGTTGTGGTCAAAGGCGGAAAAACGCCAGACACCATTATTAAATATTCGAGCGAAAATACAGCTTAATCGCTTAACTTCTGCGACTGAGCTGACCGTAAGTCAAATTAATATTCACAACAAGCAGGCTCAGTTAGGAGGAAGAGTTAATATCTTTTTCCATGATCAAGAGTCTCCTGTTATTACAAGCCGTCTAAATTATTCTCTTATCACGCCAGAAGCCGTTAAAGCGTTTTTGCCGCGTCAAGGAGTCAATCCTGAGTTATTTGTTTGGCTACAAAAAGCTTTGGTTGCTGGAAAAGTCAAAGGTATTGCTGTTTTAAATGGACCGTTATCAAGTTTTCCTTTTACCAATGGTGAGGGGCAGTTTTTCGTCCAGTTTGATGTTAGTGATGGTAGCTTAGATACAACTTATGGTTGGCCGTTGATTACTCAAGGTGATGCACGAGTTACATTTGCTGGACCTAAGTTAACGATTACTGGTAAAAAAGGTTTGATGGCAGGGCTATGGCTGCGTGACCTTAATTTAGAAATGCCTGATATTATGCCAGGAGTGCCGACGGATTTGTATATTCAAGGTCATAGCCGGTTTGATGTTGCAAAAGGGATTGCTTTATTGGCCGATAGCCCACTGAAAAAATTAGTTAAAAATATTAAAGCATCTGCTGGTCAGGGGGTGATTAATCTAAAGCTGAAAATACCTTTTGGCTATAAAGATAAAAATAAACCAAGTAATATTAATGGTCAGCTTGATTTGAAAAATACTGCAGTTGATTTTACCGATAAAAAAGTTGCTTTAACTAATTTATTTGGTGATTTTAGCTTTAATGAAAAAGGGCAGGTCTTTGTTAAAAAACGCACGAGCTGTCATCTATGGGCAACCTGTTAATTTTAATATTAATTCAAAACTAAATAGGAAAAAAACAGTCACAACGATTGATTTTGAATCTTGGCTTTCTGCTGAGGTAGTTAAGGGTTTAGCTGGTATTGATCTTGATGGTTTTATGCATGGCCGTGCGCCATTGTCAGGAGAATATAGTTTTGATGATAATGCCAGTAATTTAGTCGTTCATTCAGACTTGCAAGGCTTATCATCTTCTCTACCCGCACCTTTTAATAAAAGCATTGATAGTAAAGTGGTGCTTTATCTGCATGAAAAGAAAAATAACCAAGACCAGATCATTAACTTAAAATATGGTGATCAAGTAAAGCTTAATGGTGGTTTTACTACGAAGAAAGGGCAGGATGGTTTGCTGTCGCTACAAAGCCATATTGACACTTTGAATCTAAATAATTGGGAAAAAGTCATTCAAAAGCTGCTTTCAAAGACAGATAAAAGTGTGAGTAAAGTTGCTTTTGATTCTTTAAACTTGAATGTGAAAAAATTAATCATTGGGGAAAAAACACTTGATAGTGCCTCTGTGAAGTTAAATCAGAAAAAAACGGGCTTTAACGTTGATGTGAAAAGCTCTGCTTTGGCTGGAACTGCCCAATACAAAAGTGGCAAAAATCCAGAGCTTGATCTTATAGCTTCTAAAACAGATTTAAATACTGCTAAGGCTATATTTGATTGGTATCAGTCTATTTTTAAAGATAAAAATAAAGATTTAAGTTTTGTCAAAAATACTAAAAACTTGCCAAAAATTATTGCAAAGTTAAACAATGTGCTTTATGAAAATTATCGTTTCCAATCAGCTGAATTGTCATTAGTGCCATCGACTTATGGTTATCATCTAGACTCGTTAAAGCTAACTGACCCAAACTATACAGTTGATGCGGTTGGTGAATTAAATTTAATTAAACGAAAAAATCCTTCATTTATAAAAGGTGAAGCCCACTTTAAAGATGTGGGTAAATCCCTTGACAGTCTTGGTATACATAACTTAATCGGTGGTGGTAAGGGATCAGTATCTTTTGACCTTGAGTGGCCGGGTTTGGTAACGGCGGTTAAACCATCCACATTATTAGGCAGAATTCAGATGAATTTAACTGGGGGACATATTACTAAAGTAAATCCTGGCCTTATTAGCTTAATTAATGTGTTTAATGTCGACTCATTTTGGCAACGCATTAAGTTTGATTCCACAGGTATTTTGCAAAAAGGATTAGCCTTTAGTGAATTGACTGGGCTTTTTTCTATTTTTCATGGTAATTTATTTACGAATGATACAGTGGTTAAAGGCCCTGACTTGCAGCTTTCGATTGGTGGTAGAGTGGGCTTTGTTAAAAAGAATGTAGATCTTCTGGTGGGCGCCGTGCCGCAAGTGAGTGGCAGTATTCCAGTGATTGCGCTTGCTGCCGGTGGTTTGTCATTTGCACCGATTGCAGGCGCTTTATGGTTATTTGAAAAAGCGGTGTCCAGTGAAGTTTCAAACCCGCTTGTTTTCCAGTACCACGTGTATGGGCCTTGGAGTGATGTGCAGACTAAAGCAGTGAACACGAGAAAATAATAAAATTAAATTCTAACTATATAAAACAAATAAGGTAACTATACTAATGAAACTAGCTATTATTATTCCAGCACGTTACCACTCAACTCGTTTGCCGGGCAAGCCATTGGTTAAGATTGCCGGCAAAACGATGTTACAGCGTGTGAGTGAAATTGCCAAGGCAGCTTGTGCGGATATAAAAGAGGCAAAAGTCTATATTGCTACAGAAGATGACAGAATTGTCGAGCATGCCGAGAGCTTCGGTGTACCGGCGATTATGACGTCAGATCAGTGCAAAACGGGTTCAGACCGTGCTTATCAGGCGGTAAAAAGTTTAGAAGATAAGCCTGATTTTGTGATTAACTTGCAAGGTGATGCTCCATTAACGCCGCCTGAATTTATCCGCGCGCTCTCACTAAAGGCGTGTGAAAACCAAGAAGCCGAAGTGATTACCCCTGTGGTTAATTTAGCTTGGAATGAGCTTGATCAATTGCGTGAGAATAAAAAGAAAACTCCTTTTAGTGGGACAACGGCGATTATTGATAATAATTCGCGTGCTTTATGGTTCTCCAAAAAATATTATCCCGGGTATTCGTAAAGAAGAAAAATTACGCAAGCAAAGTGCTTGCTCCCCGGTTTATCAGCATATTGGTTTGTATGGATATCGTTATGATGTGTTAGAAAAATTTGTCAATTTACCAGAGAGCCATTATGAAGCTTTGGAAGGCTTAGAGCAGTTACGCTTTTTAGAAAATAATATCAGCATTACGGCTGTGCCAGTTCAATTTATTGCCGGAGCGATTTCAGGAGGTGTTGATAGTCCTGAAGATATCCAGCGGGTTGAAGCGCATATTCGCCAACATGGGGAGATTTTATAATGAAAGTTTTTGCATGTCGGCACGGCAATACTTTTGGCCCTGATCAGCAAGGTGGTGAGCGTATTTTTATGAGTGGTTGTAATAATAATATCCCCCTTGTTGCAACAGGGCGACAGCAAGCTCGCAACTTTGCGATATATCTTGATAATAATAATATTATGCCCGATGCGCTTTATGCGAATCATTTAGTACGAACTTGGGAAATGGCGGTTATTATTCGCGAATATTTTCTAGCGAAACATGGCGTTGAAATACCTTTATATAAAAATGAGGGCTTACTTGAGTTAGATTATGGTGTGTGGGCAGGTTTGACAACGAAAGGGGAAAGTGCTGAGACCAATGAAGTGATTGAAAAATTTGGTCTTGAAGCTTGGCAAGCTTGGCAACATGAGCGAAAAATACCCGTGGGCAAACCGCATGATTGGAAAATGACTGAAAAGGATATGACTCAGAGTGTTACTGATTTTTTTGAAGGCTTAATTAAAAGACATGATGATAATGATACGATTGTTGCGATTGGTAGCCAGGGCAGTTTGACCTTTATTAATAGCTTGTTTACTGGTGGCATGAAAGAAGCTGTAGAAAAGAAACAAGTAAAAATTAAAACAGGTCATTTTTGCGAGTTAGATTATAATCACTCTAGTGGTTGGGAATTGCTAAAATGGAATTACTCTTCGGTATCAGCGTAAAAAGTAAAAATAGTTAGTTTAAAGCTAATGAGCTATTGAGGTCGATGGCGTTGTTGGTCAACAGTGCTTTGTAGTGGTGAAGGTCTTTATAAAAGTGATGTTCACCATTTTTTATAAAGCTATATTCAATACCGAGATTTTTTAAGTGATTTGTTGTTGGCTTATATGGGTCTTTATTACCAAAAAGAGCAAATGTGGGGCATGTAGGGGCGACTTTTTTCATACCTAAGTCGAGTTGAAGAAATGCAAATCAAAGCGCGGCAAAGCCCTGAGTTCTTCAAAGCGGCTTGCCAGAGCATGGTGCCACCAATGCTAAAGCCAATTGCTAAGTCATAGCTTGATCGGTCATTTACTAGGTTCTCTGCAGCTTTTTCTAAAGCGTTTTTATGAATGAATTGACAGTGTAATTCTTGTTCGGTGAGTTGGTGAGAGTGCTTTATTTTGGCAAGTTCTGGAGCGGAGTATATATAGTGCTGATAGCCGAGTTGGCTATATTGCTGAGATACTTCTTGCAGATAGTGGTTGTCTTGCTTTATGTGGTCTATACCAAATAAATCTGAGATAATTAAGAGGCTTTTATCTGTTCGTTTTTTCATGTTGTTATTTTAATATTAAGTTTAGTATTAAATGGCTTTGAAGTTAGGCATAGTAAACGGCACCTAATAGGCTTTCTTTTTGAGCGCCAGTGACTTTAGGTAGATTGCCTGGTTTTTTTGCTATTGTCTGTTTAGCCAGCCAAGCAAAGGCAACTGCTTCGACCCAGTCTGGATCGAGCCCTAGAGCTGCTGTTGTTTGAATAGAGAAGTTTGATAAGCGCTTTTCTAGGGTTTTAGTTAAATGTTGATTATGAGAGCCGCCGCCGCATAAATAGATTTCAGCTGTATTAGCTTCTGTTTGAATTGAATTTGCTATTGATTGGCAAGTGAGTTCAAGTAAAGTGGCTTGAATATCTTCAGGTTGATAATGATCTGAAAGATAAGCTTGTAGCCAATTTAAGTTAAATAGTTCACGCCCTGTGCTTTTACGGGGGGGGTAATTTAAAGAAAGGCTCTTTTAGTAGTTGAGTTAACAGTTCAGGAATAATTTTTCCTGATTGAGCCCAGGCACCTTGTTCATCATAGTTTTTATGTTGATGTTGTTTAATCCAACTATCCATAAGCATATTGCCTGGCCCGGTATCATAGCCATAGGTCGGTGTGCCAGGCTTTAATACACTGATATTGGCAATGCCACCGATGTTTAAAATAATTCGGGTAATTTTGTCAGATTTAAACAGGGCCTCATGAAATGCAGGAACAAGTGGTGCGCCTTGGCCTCCTAAAGCAATATCACGGCGACGAAAATCACAGACTGTTGTGATGCCTGTTTGACTGGCGATGATATTCGCATCTCCAAGCTGGATTGATGAAGGGTGGGAGCCTGTTGGTGCATGAAATACCGTTTGGCCGTGAGAGCCAATGGCCTGAATGGTTAAATTGGGATGTTGCTGGATCAATGTGTTCGCGGCTTTTGCAAATACTCGGCCGAACTCGACATCTAGATAAAGGTAGTTTTGCCAGCTAATTGTTTCTTGCGTTGGTGTTGTAATCGCTTTTTGTTTTAAATCTTGGGAGATCGGGTAACTTAAAGCATCAATAATAGTTAGGGTGTTATTTTCGCCTTTAACTAAGACAGCATCGATGCTGTCGAGGCTGGTGCCTGACATGAGGCCGATATAATAATGCATCGTCATTGTGTTTGTGCAACCTGGATATGTGTTTTATTTTCAAGTTGGCTGAGTAGTACTTGAGCTTTGTTTAGAAAGTCCTTGCGGTATTTTTTAGCAATAGGTCTAGCTTTGGGTAAAGTAACTGTGATTGGGTTACGGTGAACACCATTGATGCGAAATTCATAGTGCAAATGGGGTCCCGTTGACATGCCTGAGCTTCCTACATAGCCGATGGTTTGACCAAGTTTGACTATGCTACCACGATGAATACCTGAGGCATAGCGTCTTAGGTGAGCGTAAAGTGTTGTGTAACGTGGGCCATGCTGGACAATAATAACACGGCCATAGCCGCCCTTGCGGCCGACGTATTTCACCCGGCCATTACCGGTTGCTTTGATCGGAGTGCCCCGCACCGCTGCATAATCAACCCCGCGATGGGGTCTGCGTGTTTTTTAACACCGGATGCATGCGTCTTAAGTTAAAGCGAGAGCTAATACGGGCTTTAACAGGGTGGCGCATAAAGGCACGCTCAAGACTGATGCCTTTTTTGTTGTAGTAGCCAATATTGCCACGTGGGTCAGTATATTGGATGGCCGTTAGGACTTTATTTTTATGGTTAAAGTCAGCGATTAGAATATTGCCTATTTTAACCTTCTTGCCTTCATGTTTGAACACTTCATATAGGAAGCTAAAGCGGTCGCCTGAACGTAAATCACGGGCAAAGTCGATTTCCCAGCCGAAGATGTCAATAAGTTGGTGAATAATGCGATCACTGACACCTTGTTTTTGTCCATCATAATAGAGTGAGTTTTTAATTTCTATGGTGGCATAACGACGTTCAACTTCAGTCGCGAGTGATATTTTCTCGCTTTTAAATTGGCCTTTACTGGTACGTTTTAGAAGGATGTAGCTTAGTTTGTCCAGAGAGTAACGCAATTTATAAAGCTGTCCTTGATCATCATCATCTTTGTATTCGATGAGAAATTCTATGGTTTGTCCAGGCTTTAACTGACTGAGTTTTTTGAAGTGTTTGGTTTTTTTTAAGGCTGATAAAGTGTTTTTAGGCAGACCGACATCTTTTAAAATAGAGTAAAGGCTATCACCTTGACCGACGGTAAAGCTCTGCCAATCAGCATCTATGTCTTCACTATCACTTAGGGTCTGTAAAGCTTGCTTTTGGTTTGCTGAAATAGTGACAGGGCTTTGGTTTGTTTTTAATGCTTGTGCGATAGCATTTTTACTAGGCTTGGTTTCGATAATGTTTACTTTAGCCACTGGGGGGCTTGTGGTATTATCCTTGAACAATAGGTAGCCGAGCACAGCGACAAAAAAGCTTACGCTCAATGTGATAGCAATGATGGGGAGCGTTAGCTGCTTTTTCATTCAGAAATATCCATCTGTGAACATCTCGGTCAAACGTTATGGTTTTAATTTAAAGTTAGACGCTATTTAAACAAGTCGGCAAGTAAAAAGAGGAATAATCAATGTCTGAGGTGGCCCAGGCGCTAGAAATTATTAAACGTGGTGCAGATGAGATCATTGTTGAAGATGAGCTGGTCAAAAAGTTAGCAGAAGGTAAGCCTTTGCGTGTGAAGTTGGGGATGGACCCAACGGCTCCTGATCTGCATTTAGGCCATACGGTTGTCTTAAATAAAATGCGCCAGTTACAAGACTTAGGTCATGAAATTTTATTTTTGATCGGTGACTTTACGGCGACGATTGGTGATCCGACAGGCAAGAATATTACTCGTAAGCCGCTCTCTCCTGAAGAAGTTGAGAAAAACGCCGCGACCTATAAAGCACAGGTGTTTAAGATTCTAGATGAAAGCAAAACCCAGATCATGTTTAACTCGGAGTGGATGGGCAAAAAAAGCGCAGCCGATATGATTGCGCTTGCCTCTAGTTATACAGTGGCTCGTATGCTTGAGCGTGATGATTTTGCTAAGCGTTACAGTAATAATCAGGCGATTGCTATTCATGAGTTTATGTACCCATTGGTTCAAGGCTATGATTCGGTGGCAATGAAGGCGGATATTGAGCTTGGTGGCACGGATCAGAAATTTAATTTATTGATGGGCCGTGAGTTACAACGTCAATATGGCCAGCGTCCACAAACAACGATTACCATGCCGCTATTGGAAGGCTTGGATGGTGTGAAAAAGATGTCCAAGTCTCTCGGTAATTATATCGGTATTGCAGAGCCTGCCGGTGAGATGTTTGGCAAAATGATGTCGGTGTCTGATGAGTTGATGTGGCGTTATTATGAGTTACTCAGCTTTAAGCCGATGAGTGAGATTAAAGCCCTAGAGCAAGCGGTTGTAGAAGGGATGAACCCACGTGATGCTAAAGTTGAGTTGGCTAAAGAGATTGTGACGCGTTTTCACTCAGCAGCTGCTGCAGATGCGGCCTATGATGAGTTTGTTAATCGTTTTAAAAAAGGCGTTTTGCCCGATGATATGCCAGAGGTGACCGTAGATACTGGCGGAGAGATGGCAATTGGGAATATACTGAAGGCTGCGAACCTTGTCGGGAGCACTTCTGAGGCAATGCGGATGATCAAGCAAGGTGCGGTACGTATTGATGGTGAGCGCATTGAAGATAAAGGCTTGTTAATGTCCGCAGGTTCAGAGCACGTTTTGCAAGTCGGTAAACGCCGCTTTGCGCGTGTGAACTTAGTTTAATAAAAAAATAGTAGAATAAGGCATATTGGTTGGAGGCTGCGATGAAAAGATGGCTAGGGATAGTCGCTTTCTTTATGGCTGTGCAGGCATTTGCAGGGACAGGCCCTTATGTGCAGAGCCAGGTCGGTTATGGAAAGCTAGATACGGGTTCGGCAAATGGTTTAGAAAGTGACAGCGGTGGTTTTTCAGGTCGCCTATCCGCGGGCTATTTGTTTGGTGGCCAGCGCTTACGTTATGGCGCAGAGCTTGGTTTTGCTCGTTATGCCAGTAGCTGCTATAAGTCTTCTGGTTCGAGCCTAAAATACCAGGGTGATTCTGCTGATGTGTTGGGTGTTTTATCTTACCAAATTGGCGCGCGCTGGAATATTTTTGGTAAAGCCGGCCTCGCTTATGTTGACCAGCAGACCGATGGTAATTTGTTTCCTAGCCAAACGGATTCTAATGCGGCGGTTCAGCCTAAAGTCGCCTTAGGGATGGGGTACTCCTTTACGCCGTCAATTGGTGTGAATATTTCTTATAGTCATACCTTTGGTGACACGCCCGAAGGAATTAATAAAAATAGCACGCCAACAAAGGATATGTTGAACAAGGTCGCGAGCACTGATTTATTGTCTTTTGGTCTGTCTTATCGCTTTTAATTGTTTTTTGCTGTGAGGCTAGAAAAGAAGAGGCGATCCTGGGGTAAAGGATCGCCTCGTTTTAGGGGTGTGCGGCTTTGAGTGAAAAGCCATATCTAAATAATAATCATTATCATTTAAGTTGTCAATATCTTTTGTGCTGCAGTCTGATTGACTGATGAAATATGTTGATTTGGTCTTGTAAGATAAAAAATATAATTTTATATTTCAGTGGGTTATAGTTTTTATTGTTATGTTATCTCTAAAAATTCGCTTGGGTTAAAATAATCGGGCGAATAAAAAAGCCCCTAACAGGGGCCTTAATGTTTATAAAAAGGTTATTGATTGTTATTTAATCGCGGCCTGAAAAAGCGGCAAAGATCTGCAATAGGCTCATAAAGAGGTTGACGATATCTAAGTACAGGCTCATGGTCGCCATGATGTAGTTCGTTTCGCCACCTGAGATAATGCGCTGGGTATCCCAAGCAATGAAACCTGCAAAGACGAGTGCGGCGATGATACTAATCGCAAGTTGCAATGCGGGCAGGTGTAAGAAAATATTCAATAAGCTGGCGACAACAACAACGATGAGGCCGGCCATTAAAATGCCACCTAAGCGTGTGACCATCTGTGGCTTAGCCACCGCTAAGGCAGACATAGCAAAGAAGGTCGCGCCTGTTGTTGCTAGCGCACTCAATACCAGGGTGCTGCCATTACTAAATTGAGTGATATAAAAATTGAGCACAGGCCCTAGGGCATAACCGAAGAAGCCAGTAAAACCAAACAGAGTCACTATGCCCCAGGAGCTATTACGAAGCTTCATGGTCGCAAAGAGTAAGGCGAAACTGATAATTAGATTAAGAATTGGATTAACAGGTGCAGCGTTGCTTACCAAAGCCCAGCCTGCGGTTGCAGCACTGAATAATAGGGTTAAAGAGAGCAAGAAATAAGTGCTTCTCAATACTTTATGGCTTGATAAGAGTGACGTATTACGCTGAACCGTCGACTGCTGTTGATACATAAAAAATCCTCTGTTTTAGTGGTCACCTTATAAGATAAGGGCGCAAAAATAAAAAGCAAGAGGGAAGTTTGCTTGTTAAAGTATATTTACATGTTATTAACGAAGGGTTAAGGCGATAAGTCTAATTCAGGGAGCCTAACGCTCCCAGTAACCATCCTCTAGGCTATCTTCGCGATCAGGAAGCCCACGTGACAGTCGTGTGGCATTTTGTGCGAGCACTTCATAGCTCACACGGTTTGCGTATTTACAGACTTGGGCGAACGATGAATAGGTTAAATAGGCTCTATCATGTTTGCTTGAGTTAGGTAATACAGTGCGATGATAATGATTGGCTGCCATATCATGAAAGAGTGCAGCGAGAGCGCCATCACCTGCGCCATTGGTGTTTTGGATCTTCTCTGGCCCTCCCATATAAGGGTTAATGTGGGCAAAGACCTGTAATGGCTCTTGGCAGTCGCTTTTGCGCATGGGACGGCTGAACTCGTACTGGTTAAAGTCGCTAATCGCGCCCGAGAGTAGCGGGTTAGAGGTTTGACGTGCTTTGGTTTTATCAGTATAACCGCTTAAGTAAAGCCCTTGCGGCCCAACGGTGGTTAAGACCAGATCTGCAATGTCTAATACCGCTTGACTGGCTAATAGTGGATCTTTATGGCCCGTTAAAGCATAGCCTTCGTCTTCATTCATGGCGATGATGGAGACATATTCGTTGATAAAATCATAGAAAAACTGTTGTTTTTCGTTAATTAAAAACTGGGTGCCCAAGGTCAAGACGACGGGGACGTTATGCTTTTTCGCGAGTTTGACCGCTTTTAGCGTTGCCTCGAACATTGGTAAGCTTTCATCTCGCAAAATATAGCTAGAAATCCCTAAAAGCACCGTATCTTTAATGGTCTCTTCTTTGACGTAATCTGCCGAAAGTTGATTCATGACGCCAGAGTTAATACCAAAGCTACGCTCACCATCAGAGGTAATTAAGGTAATACAACGGCCAATTGGACCACTGACCGGTTGCAGATGAGTTAAGTCAACACGGCTGCTGGTGTTGCATAAATAACGATAGGCGGAATCTTGCATACCGATGTTTTCACTCATCACACCCAATTGTACAGAGACATCATCAGCAAGGACTGAGTAGTTGTGTAAGCTGTTACCAATGGTGCCGCCAGCATATTCGCTGATAATTAAATCATTGTTTTTTAAATAGCTGTATAGATTATCTGCAGTTTGATCGCCAATAAGGAGGGACTCGCCTTTTTTCAAGCCATATTCAGCGAGGAGGGATTCATCAACATGGGCTTCGATATCAACAAGGACTTGCGTCACGCCGGTGATATAGGTATTGCCGCGCTTGCTAAAGGAGTGGTTTTCAATGTGGGTTTTGCCACGAGAGCTGATAGGAAAGTAATGTTTAATTTTGCGTTTGCCTGGAAAGCGCATCTGCTCTCATCCTCACTTTGTTTTATCTTGATGTTAAAATATCTAGTTTCTATGTGTATAAAAGTTAAGCATTCTATAATGATTTGCCATGATTGAGAAGGGATTAAGCAGACTTTAAAAAAAGTGGATGATTGCTCTTGTTTGAATTTTATATAAAAACTGGCAGAGAAAAGAAAAAGTTAATATTTTACAATAACATCAAAAACTAGACAAAGTCTGTGGCAGGGTTTAAGATTTTCCTTAGCGCATATGAGAGATCTCGCACAGTTTGTGCATTTGCACAACTTTATACTGGGTATACCCACTTTGGTACGTAAGTGCATATAACTTTAAGTATTAATTAGGTATATCAAATTTTGGAGCGAGGAGAAGGATGATGGCAGAGCAGAATGTACAAGGTGAGCTAGAGTTGTTATTGCATACTCAAGTGACCGACTATGCGAGTGAATGGATGTCTGGCTATGAAGCAGCACAAGAAGAGCTGCCCGAAACTGATAACCCCCATGATTCAAGTGATAAGACGGCTTTTACTGCCTGGACCGAAGGTTGGTGGGCCGGATTTTATAATGAACCGCCGCTCTATCAAAAAAATGCGCCAGTAGATACCGTATCCGCGGCACGCTCTCAGGCAGCCAATGAAAACTGGGTTGAATCAAACGATGAAGAGAGCCAAGAACCAGGCTTTGAAAAGGCCTTGCTTGGTGTTGGTTTCGCCTTCGCTTGTGTTGTATGTTATGAGCTTGTTGTGACGATGGTTGCATAGCTTAGCCAAACAATAAGCCCAAAGAGTTTCAAAACTCTTTAGATTGAGTGCGTTGCTTTAAAAATAAGTTATTTTATAATGTGTTATTTTTAAAGCGCGTTTTCGTCATTCAAGCCCTATACTGAATATTAAGAGCTAACGGAAGCGAGCAAAAATAATAGGGCAGTAATGGCACGAAAGACTCAAGCGCATTTAAGTCGGGATGCGCTACTCCATAATTTAAATCATATTCGATCCCATGCTCCAGGTTGCCAAGTTGTTGGTGTTGTCAAAGCCAATGCCTATGGTCACGGCCTTGAGGATGCAGCTAAAGTATTGGCCCCTTATGTTGATTACTTGGGGGTGGCGGCGATAGAAGAAGCGATGAGTCTTATTGGTATGTCGGTTCAAACGTCCATTTTGCTGATGGAAGGGATTTTTCAGGCGTCTGAACTCGAGCTGGTTTCTAAATATAATTTAGAGATCGTGGTTCACGAAGAAAGCCAGATTGTCGCCTTAGAGCAGGCCGAAATTAATGCTGCTGTGACCGTATGGTTAAAGCTTGATACCGGATTAGGGCGTTTAGGCTTTGCAGCGGATCAGGCCAGAGTGCTTTATCAACGCTTACAAGACTGTGTGAATGTTAAAGAAGTGAAGTTGATGAGTCACTTCTCATCTTCTGATACCAGCCCTGAATATACCGAGCAGCAGTTAAATCGTTTTATTGAAGTGACGGAAGGCTTAGATGCTGAAAAAAGCATTGCCAATGGAGCGGCGATTTTTAACTGTCCAAAATCGTGTGTCGATATCATTCGCCCTGGAGGTTTATTGTATGGTGTGGGGCTTTGGCAAGGAAAAAAATCAGGAATTGACGAAGGTTTACGTCCGGTAATGAATTTACGCTCTCACTTAATTAGCGTAAAAGACTATCAAACAGGCGATTACATTGGCTATGGCATGCGTTGGCAATGCCCCGGGCCAATGCGTGTTGGGGTTGTTGCTATTGGTTATGGTGACGGTTATCCAGTCACAGCGCCGGATGGTACGCCGACGTTGGTGGGTGGTATTGAGGCACCTTTAATAGGTCGAGTGTCGATGGATATGATCACTGTCGATTTAGTAAAGCATCCACAGGCGCAGGTGGGCGATGAAGTCACGCTTTGGGGGGATGGTTTGCCCGTGGAGCGAGTCGCTCATCATGTCGGTGTTGTGCCCTATGCCTTATTGTGTGCGGTAGCTCCACGAGTAAAGCTAGTATGGGATCACCAATAGCTGGTTGTCAGCTACAGAGTCCACGACTGACTCTGCGTTTATTGGATATGGGTGATGCAGAAGATTTCGCGGATTATTTAGCGCAGAATCGTCACTTTCATAGTCCTTGGGATATCGATCACAATGATGAATACTTTCAGCCAATGTATTGGGCGAGTTTACTGGCAGAGAATGTATTTTTATATCAAGAAAAGCGTTCGGCGCGCATAGGATTTTTTTTAAATAATCACCTGATCGGTATGTGCCATATTGCTCAAGTGCTTGTTGAGCCGATTCATCAAGCAGAAATTGGTTATCATATTGATCATCGATATACTCAGCAAGGCTTGATGTTTGAAGCTCTGAGTGCGTTAATTCCCTGGACCTTTGACTATTTTAAATTAGAACGTCTTGTGGCTTTAGTGATACCCAAAAACCAGCCAAGCAAGTGTTTATTAGAAAAGCTCGGGTTTGTTAAAGAAGGCTGTTTGCGCGAATATTTGACGATGAGAGAGCGGCGAGTGGATCATTTACTTTTTACTCTGCTGCGTAGAGAGCTAGACCAGCATGGTCATTTTTCGTAGTGTTTGCAGCAGACTAGATAAACCGCTAGAATGAGCCTCTTTTGCGGTGTGATGAATAGGATAATTGGGGAGGATCAATGGCGGGTTTGTTTGTCGATGATTTAACAGTGATTGATTTTTCTTATTTGCATCATGATCGTGGTATTTTGGGTGAAAGCTGGATTGTCGATATAGAGCTTTATGGCGATTTAAATCCTGAGAATATGGTCTTTGATTTTGCGCACGTTAAAAAGCAATTGAAACAGGTTATCGATAGCACGGTGGATCATAAGTTTGTTATTGCCAAACATCAACGAGATTTAGCGGTTAAGATTGATGATCACCAATGTCAAGTTAAGTATCTGGGCGCTCACGCATTTGAATATAATGCGCCTGAACAGGCGGTTGCGCTGCTTGAGGCTAAAGAGGTTAATATAGAGAGTGTTAAAACCTACTTATTGCCGATCTTAGAAGCGGCTGTACCAGAGAATGTCTATGAGGTTAGAATTTCATTACGACCTGAGAAAATTAGGCACGAACTCTATCATTATACTCATGGTTTAAAGCATCATTTTGGTGATTGCCAACGTATGGTGCATGGTCATCGATCGACGATAGAAATTTATGAAAATAATCAGCGTAATTTGATTGAAGAAAAAAACTGGGCAAAGCGTTGGTGTGATATTTATTTAGGTTCGAAAGAAGACTTATGTGACATAATTTCAACAGAAAAAATAACAAAAATATTGATACGATAGAAGAAAAAGATAACTTTTATCGCTTTTGTTATCGATCAGAACAAGGTTTATTTGAACTTAAAATATTAAAAGAAAACTGTGAAATTTTAAATTCTGATACAACGGTTGAATGCATCGCTGAATTTATCGCCCAAGAATTAAAAGAAAAATATCCGTTATCTGAATTTAAAGTCAAAGCCTTTGAAGGCGTTGCTAAGGGAGCGATCGCATTTGCATAAGTCTTTTTAGCTGATATATGCTTAGGATATGTCGGGTAAAAAGAGGATATTTTGTGGATGCTGATCGTATACGCTTACGGGCGCTAGAAAAAAATGACCTTCCTTTAGTTCATCGTTGGAATAATAATTTTAGTGTGATGCGTTATTGGTTTGAAGAGCCTTACGAATCGTTCGTAGAGCTTGAAGAGCTGTATAATAAACATATTCATGATCAATCAGAGCGACGTTTTATCATAGAAAATAATCAGGGTGAAGTGGTGGGTTTGGTTGAATTGATAGAAATCGATTATATTCATCGCAATGCAGAATATAGTGTATTAATCGACCCGAATCATCAAGGGCGCAGTTATGCATTACTGGCGACTGAGAAGGTGCTGGGTTATGCGTTTAATGTATTGAATTTGCACAAGGTTTACTTGCTTGTCGATCAGCGCAATGAAAAGGCGATTCATGTGTATAAAAAGGCTGGGTTTATTGCTGAATCTGTCCTGGTTGATGAAATTTTTGTCGAAGGAGCTTATCGCTCGGTATTGCGGATGTATGCGCTGAGCGATCACAGTCGCAATTCGTTCAGTGATCAGGAAAATTTACAAGAATCAGCAGATGCCTTAGAAGGGTAAAAACCAATGCTATTAACGGGTGTGCTCAGATGTTAATAGCATCGGGGCTTTCCTACATGAGGAAAGATAGCTGCGATTCTACACTGAATCTTTAAAAGTGCAACAGTCAATGGATATTTTTACTTAAAATTGACAAATATGCTAAGGAAACTTTTTAAAAAACCTTGAGAAAGGTTGGACAATTATTTATTTTTTTAAATGAATAAATTAGCAGTTAATGTCGACTTTATATAGCCAGGCTTTGTTCTTGATTAACGATATGAGCATGATCGAAGATACCAGTAAGTTACTCCTGGGGCTTTCTGGGGTGTTTGAGGTACTGCATTGAGTTTTTTGGGTAAATAACTGCAGGATAGGTGGGGCGATAGCACCTGAACTAAGGAGAGTTGTAGTTTATTTTTTGTAATCGCTTATGACAGACTCTGCGATCTATGCCCCGACTCTTTAGTTGGATGCTTACCTGATTCGCACGGCTTTTTTGTTATTGGACGGTTATCTGGCTCGTTTGATCATGGATGTGAGGTGAATCGCCATATCCTAAAAGAGGTTCGGGTAACCGTGCACTTGCCAATCCTTATCGGTTGATTAAATTGAATATTAGTTCATAGTAAAATTTATTGAATGATAAAGTCATTTATTGATCTTTTATTGAGTGCTAGTTATGCTAAGTTTGATTCTAATCGCTTGGATAAACTCTTGCTATTGGGGTGTGTGTGGAACAGCTGACTGACTTAAAGGCGATATTGCACTCAAAGCGTGCCAATTTATATTACTTAGAGAAATGTCGAGTGATGCAAAAGGATGGTCGGATTTTGTACTTGACAGAGGATAAACAAGGGAAGAATTATTGGAATATACCAATTGCGAATACAACAGTCATTCTTCTTGGTGTTGGAACATCGATTACACAAGCTGCGGTAAGAATGCTAGCTCAAGCGGGTGTATTGGTTGGCTTTTGTGGCGGAGGAGGAACCCCTTTATTGATGGCTAATGAGGTTGAATGGATGACGCCTCAAAACGAATACCGTCCTACAGAGTATCTGCAAGGTTGGCTGTCTTTTTGGTTTGATGACAGTAAAAGGTTAAGCGCTGCTAAGAAGCTTCAGCAATTACGTATTGAATTTTTAAATAAAAGTTGGGAGAAGGACAGTTCATTATCGAGTGCAGGGTTCTACGTAGATGACTGTGATATTGAATTAGCTTTGCAACGATTTCAAAAAAAAGTAGATGAGGTGAGTAGTGTTAGGCACTTGCTTACTGCTGAGGCTGAGTTTGCAAAAAAATCTGTATAAGTACGCAGCGAGTAAGACAAATATGGACTCATTTAAGAGGAAACACTCAGCTGAGGGGGACTATGCAAATCAATTTTTAAACCATGGTAATTACCTTGCTTATGGTTTAGCGGCCACTGCATTGTGGGTGCTAGGGATCCCTCATGGATTTGCAGTGATGCATGGGAAGACACGTAGAGGTGCGCTCGTTTTTGATGTGGCTGATCTTATAAAAGACGCTCTTGTTCTGCCTTGGTCTTTCATTTGTGCGCAAAAAAAACACTCAGAGCAAGAGTTTCGCTCAAAATGTCTTCAGGCGTTTATGGATCATAAAGCATTAGATTTTATGTTTGCTTCGATCAAGTCAATCGCGCAGGGAGCAAAAGAGCTATGATGGTTACTTTTGTATCTCAGTGCGTAAAAAAAAGCCTTGCTGAGAACACGCAGAGTGTTAGATGCTTTCTCTGAGAGAATTGGCGATAGAACTTGGCAAACAGTAATGACGCGAGAAGGCCTGGTTGCTGTAAAAAAATTATTGCGTAAAAGTGCTAGCAAGAACACATCGGTCAGTTGTCATTGGGTTAGGAGTCGTTCGCAAAGTGAATTGCTTTGGATAGTGGGTCGGCGCAACTGTTTTGATTTTCAAGGCAGAGTTCCGGTTAACACAACATCAAAAGCCTTTATGTTGCCTGGAGTTGAAACAGATTGGCACTATTTGCCTTTAACGAAGGCGATTGTTGCTTTAGCAGCATTATTACATGACTGGGGAAAAGCTTCAGTTTGTTTTCAGAATAAACTGCGGGGGAAGAATAGAAAGCAAGGCGACCCTTTGAGACATGAGTGGATTTCATGTTTATTGTTTAAAAATTTAGTTGGAGACGATACCGATGAACAATGGTTGTCTAGACTGATTGCTGGAGATTTTAGTGAGCAACGATTAGTGGGAGATTTTGAAGGTGATTATTGTAAAGCACCTCTTAAAGGGCTTCCCCCTGTGGCTAGTTTGGTTGCTTGGCTAATTCTAACTCACCACAAATTACCTGCTGATGGAAAGCAGAATAGAGAAGGTTCTTATCGACTTGAGGATTATCAGCAATTACTTTCAGTTATTGTAGAAGACTATGGGTATAAAAACAGATCTGACATAGAGGTAAAAGAGTGTCTAAGTTTTAATCATGGCTTGCTGAAAGATTCTCACGCTTGGGTCAGGCAAGTTAAAAAATGGTCAGAGTCATTGTTGGCTTCTAAAGCGTTGGCAGAGCAAGCTATTCAGTCGGGTGTGTGGAAAGTGATTTTACATCATGCTCGACTATCTTTGATGTTAGGTGATTATTGTTATTCATCGCAGGATGCTGATAAAAATTGGGGTGGGGAAATTGATTTATATGCTAATACGAGTCGAGATAACAGGCAGCTTAAACAAAAACTCGATGAGCATTTGGTTGGTGTAGCAAAAAAGGCCTTACATGTCGTGCACCGATTGCCATTTTTCGAGAACGGTTTGCCAGTGGCTCATGATATTGAATTGCTGAAAAAAAGCAGTCAAGGTGATTTTGTATGGCAAGATGAGGCTGCTAAAAAAATTACCAAGTGGCGTGATAGCAATGTTAAGTATGATGAACGACCGTTTGGATTTTTCTGTGTCAATATGGCTAGCACAGGGTGTGGTAAGACAATCGCCAATGCAAAAATGATGCGCTCACTATCACCTGACCGTGATAGTTTGCGCTACGTATTGGCCTTGGGGTTGAGAACATTGACATTGCAGACGGGGGATGAGTATCGAGATAAAATTGGCTTAGATAGTTCTGAATTAGCGGTCATTATTGGTTCACAGGCAGTGTTAGATCTCCATGCAGGTAATCATAGCCAGAGTGATATGGTGGGAAATTTAGAGGAGAGTGGTTCAGAGTCAGCAGAAGAGCTTTTTGAAGGAAACGTATTATTTGATGAGACTTTTCTAGGTGAAACATTGGATGTTTTACTAACGAAGGATAAAGAGAAGAAAATTCTTTATGCACCTGTTCTAGCCTGTACAATTGACCATATAATGAAAGCTACAGAGACAAAGCGAGGAGGCCGTTATATATTGCCAAGTTTGCGTTTAATGTCCTCTGATTTGGTCATTGATGAAATTGATGATTTTTCTCATAGCGACTTAGCCGCTATAACGCGTTTAATTCACTTAGCGGGGCTATTTGGTAAAAAAGTTATGATTTCATCTGCGACAATTACTCCAGGTTTAGCTCAGGGGTGTTTTGAAGCTTATCAAAGTGGCTGGACATTGTTTGCGGCAAGTCGAGGTTATGAAGAAAGTATTGGCTGCGGTTGGGTTGATGAGTCTGAAGTGGAGGTTAAATCAATAAATGAGCAGGCATATGCCGATGAGCATTTAGCGTTTGTTAATACACGGATTGCAAATTTGGAAGAAGGTGAGCCTAAACGAAAACTAAAGCTCGTTCACATTGAGGAAAAAGATATTACTGATGAAGTATCGATTGAGAAACATTATTTTGAAACGATAAAAGCCTCTATTCTTCAGATGCATCGTGATTATTATGGTAATAATAGGGATTTTTCCAAGAAAAATGTTTCTTTTGGTGTGGTCCGCATGGCAAATATACAACCTTGTATCAATTTGAATGATTACTTAAAAGAAGCGAGTTGGCCAAAAGATGTTTCTGTAAAGGTGATGGCCTACCATAGCGATCAAGTGCTGTTGATGCGCAGCTGCCAGGAAAAGCATTTAGATGAAGTGTTAAGACGAAAACCTCCCGAAGCAACATTCGAGAATAAAGTTATAAAAACACATTTAAACCAAGCAGAAGTTGAAAACGTAATCTTTATTTTAGTCGCTACACCCGTGGAAGAAGTGGGCCGTGATCATGATTTTGATTGGGCCATTCTTGAACCTTCGTCTACGCGTTCCATTATTCAGTTAGCGGGGCGAGTTCTTAGGCATCGTGCAATCATTCCTTCTTGTGAAAATGTGGGGATTCTTCAATATAATTTGAAAGGTTATAAGGGTGTTTTTAACCCAAACAAAAAGCGGGGAGTTGTTTTTAGTCAGCCAGGGTTTGAAACTGAAGACACTAAGTTGGAGTCTCATAATTTAAAGGACTTAGATGTGCGGGAGCTATTTCAAACAGGGGTTAGCGCAATCCCTCGAATTAAGAAAAAACAAGCTAAATCCAAGAAAATCTCTTGCTGATTTAGAGCATTACAGCATACATCAGTCTTTAATTGGTCAAAGAAATTGTTTTGCCAAGATGCCACAAGGCTATAATCTGGGGGCTTGGTGGTTAACAGCTCTTCCGCAAACATTAAA
>NZ_MDTU01000001.1:1271049-1276359 GCF_001720395.1 Piscirickettsia litoralis | reverse complement strand
CAGCTCTTCCGCAAACATTAAACCCTTTAGGAAAAAAAACTGGGGAAAATTTGCGTTTATACCTTTGTCCTGATGTAGATATAGACGGTTCAGTAAAAACATTTAATTTTTATGAGAAAGGTTTCACAGACCAATTAGAGAAAGTTGATAACAAGTATCGCATTAGCTATACGGAGAAGAGCACTAGGGATGATCGGCTGTGGTTAAAGCGTGATTATGAAGAGTTATTACGGGAGGCTGCTTCGAGCTTTAATCTGTCTATAGAAAAAGCGGCTCTTAAGTATGGAGAGCTTGTTATTTCTCATTACTCAGATCAAAACGAATATGAGTATTTTCCAGAAAAAGGTTTAAAAAAGTGTAAGCAGTAGAGCTGGTGTATCAGCTCTATGGTTTTGTGAGAAGCGCAGCAAGTTTGATAATGATCATAAGTACTTTTATTACGAGAGCTGCTATTTTTAATTTTGTTAGCATCCATGACTTCTTGTTTGGGGTTGAGTATTGTAAGCTCTGCCTGTGCGGCAGTAAACGTCAAACGCCAAAAATTGTTGATGGTAATTTTCTCAGCTGCTTATTCAGCAGTTATAGATTGCCTCGTTGTGCAATCATTGTATTTTGGAATATAATCGATGTCAATAAATTATTGATTGTAATGGGGTTTGTTTTTTAGTTTCAGAGTACCATGGGTTTGTTTTATTTGTAAGGTGAAAAAAGTGCAAGTAGCGATAGATTACATATTGAAGCGCAAAGAGGCTTGGTTGAGTAAGAAGGTAAAGGCGAATTTGTCCGCAGAAGAAAAGCTTAGGTTTGAAGTGGAGGCGACTGAAAAATTCAGTAGAGCTTGCTGGTTGAAAGATGCAGCGAAAAGAGCTAAAAGTTTTTCATTGTCGTCCCACCCTTGTCGTTTTTCACATCCAGATGCACGTAAGAATGAAAATGGTGAGACTTCACCTGTCGTTGTGCAAGCTAAGGCTGATGTCGATGGCTATGTTAGAAGTGGTAACGTTGATGTTGAGCTAGATGCGTTAGGAAATGCAGCGGACATTGATGTGTATAATTTTCTAATGCTGGAGCTTTCCGATGGTATGAAGTTAATTCGACATATAGAGTTGGAGACTGACTTAAGTAAGGAGTTGCTGTCAGCTGAGGGAAGCTCTTATGAAGAATTACGTAGTGGGTTTTTAAAGATTAAATCGAATGATAACCATCCTGTTAGGACAAGTTCTAAAATAAAACAGGTTTATTTTCCTGTAGATGATGATTATCATTTACTATCGATTCTTACTCCATCTGGAATAGTTTTTTCACTACGTAATAAGATCCAGACGATGAAATTTTCTGACAGTGCAAAAACTGCTAGAAAGGCTTGTAGAGATAGTGAATATTCCTCCGAAGGGTTTGCTGATATTTATAATTTAGCTGTGATCGGATATGGCGGGACAAAGCCTCAAAATATTAGTGTCCTTAATAGTAAAAACGGAGGAAAAGCTTACTTGCTCCCAAGTATTCCTCCTAGTATGAAGTCGACACAAAAAATTGCCTTGGTCTGACTTTTTTAAAAATTGTTTATGGTTTAATGAATTTAAAGAGAGCTTCTCATACCTAAACAAATTATTGATGTCTGAATATAATAATATTTGTATTCGTGAGGCTCGAGACAATATTTGCCTTTATATCTTTGATCAAATTCTATTTAAGGTATGGAAAATTAGGAAAATTGCTGCTGGCTGGTCAATGGATCAGCGTTATGAGGCATTACCTATTCGTCAAAAGTACTTATTAGATCCAACAATATATCCTGATGTTGAAAAAACCGAATGGAAAGAAGCTGAGGGCGAATTTTTAAGGAAAGCTGCTCGTTGGTTGGTGAGGTCTTACTCACAGGTCATTAAAAATCAAAATGGGAAATATATATTGCTTGGAGATAATGATATTAAATACATAGAAGGTCTTTTTTTAAAGCAGCGAGATGTTTTAATATGATAGGCAAAAAAAATATTACTGTTGCCAAAACTCAGAATTCATAATGCAAATGCTCTATCAAGCGCATATACGATTGGGTTTCCTGCAATGACTGCATGGCTAGGCTTGGCTCATGCTTTACAGCGGGGGCTTGCAGAAAAATTTCCGTGCAAATTTGCAGGAGTTGGTGTTGTCAGTCACGACTTTAATTTACAAACATACAAAGGAGTGAGAGACTTTGATTCCTCTATTATAGGGATGGCTAGCCCTCTAAAAAGGGATGGCAAAAGGGCTTCTTTTATTGAGGAGCCCCGTTGCCACTTGACTGTATCTTTAATGATTGAATATGAAGCTTTATCTTTTGAGGAAGCTCCGGAGTATGAGATTGTTGAATTGATCTCTAAGCTGTTAAATAGTCGTTTGAAGTTTGCTGGTGGTGATTTGATGAGCCATGGGAAGCCGGAGAGAATGATAATATCTGATGAAAATAAATTTAAAATATTGAAGCGAAAGCTAATGCCGGGTTTCTTGCTAAGAGAGCGACGCGATTTAATGATAAAGTCTATGGAGAAAGAAGAAGGTGATGCTTTAGATTCTTTGTTGAGCTATTTAAGTGTTCACTCTAGTTGTGATGTGGTAGATGAAAAGGTGTCATGGCAGAGAATAAGAAGAGAAAAAGGATGGATTGTACCCATTGCAGTAGGATTTCAGGGTATTACACCATTAGGTGCTGCTGAGAATCAGAGAGATGCTGATACTCCTCACCGCTTTGCTGAAAGCATAATAACTCTCGGTGAGTTCGTCGTTCCTTATCGCTTGGAATCTGTAGATGAAATGTTGTGGCGCTATCATGTGAATGCTGATAAGAGCCAATATGTCTGCTCTCAACAAGTAATTTAATTATATTAAGAGGATTTTTTATGTCTAAGAAAGAAAATATAGCATCAGTATTAGTCTTCGAAAAGAAAATTGTTCCTTCTGATGCATTGATGTACGGGACTATATGGGATAAAAGACGAGCCAATGAAAAGAATGAGGAGGGTTTACCAAAAGATGAAAGTGTGGCACTTAAGATTGTAGAAAAATCTGTTAGAGGCACCATTTCAAATAGGCTAAATAAAGCTTTAGCGAAAGATCCTACTAAGCTTGACGCGAAAGTCGAAAGCCCAAATATACAAAAAGTTGATAGTTGCGCGTTAGGGGTCGGGCAAGATACATTAAAATTGAGTTTTACTGTTAAGTTTTTAAGTGGAGTTCAAACCCCTTCTGCTTGTAATAGTCAAGGCTTTCAAAGCCGCTATCATGAAGCTGCTGGAAATTATATAAAAACAGCACAGTTCAATGAACTTGCATTAAGGTATGCGGCTAATATAGCAAATGGGCGCTTTTTGTGGCGCAATCGTGTAGGTGCAGAATGTATTGAGGTGCATGTTGAAGTTTTGGCAGGAGCAGATAAGGAAAAATGGATTTTTAATGCGCTTGACTTTGACTTGCAACGTTTTGAAGATCTTAGCAATGAAATAAGTGCGTTGGCTGAGAAAATTGCAGATACTTTATCAGGGAAAAAGGATTTTCTTCTTTTAAAGATAGATGCATATTCAAAACTAGGGGAGCAGCAAGATGTTTACCCTAGCGAAGAACTCGTTTTTGATAAAAGTAATAGCAAGGAAAAGAAAAGCAAAGTTCTATACGATGTAGATAACATTGCTGCTATGCATTCTCAAAAGATTGGTAATGCAATAAGGACTATAGATACCTGGTATCCGAGTTATGGGGATAATAGAGTAGGCCCGATTGCTGTTGAACCTTATGGGGCCGTAACAAATTTAGGTAAAGCATACCGTAATCCTAAAGATAAAGTGGACTTTTTTACGCTGTTCGACAAGTTTGTTGCAAATACAGAGTTGCCAGAAAAAGAGATGGAGCATTATGTTATGGCTGTATTGGTTCGTGGAGGGGTGTTTGGTGCAAGCGATAAGGACTAGTTATGCATTTCTATATTAATATAACGCTTTTACCTTCCAGTGAAGTAAATGAAAATTTTTTGTTAAGTAAAGTGTTTGCATGTCTCCACACGGAATTAGTTAATGCCAAAAATATTAATGACAAAATTAATATCGGCTTATCTTTTCCAGAATATTCTGAAGAAGAGTGCAAGTTAGGGTTAAAAGTTCGCATTTTTAGCCCACATAGAGAGGAGCTAGAAAAGCTTATCTCCCAGAGACTGTTATCTCGACTGAGTGATTATTTGCACATGACGAGAATTCGTGAAGTACCTTCAGGTGTAACGGAATATGTCAGGTTTAAAAGAGTTCAGTCAAAATCAAGTAAATTTCGAAGAGTGAGAAGAAAGGCGAGGAAGGCATCTATCTCTTTTGAGGAGGCGCTGGACAGTTACCAAGGTCAAGATGATGTTATGCTTAGTGGGTTTCCATTTATTAAAATGAAGAGCGCTAGTTCTAATCAGGATTTTCTTTTGTTCGTGCGCCGAGAAACCTCAAAAGAACTCATTGATAAAGGCTTTAACTCATATGGACTAAGTTCTGAGTCAACTTTACCGATGTTTTGACCTTTATTTTTATAGCTCTTTAAAAAATCAAATAAAACAACAGGTTATATTGTTGAGGGGGAATTGTTGGTTATTTCGTGAAACCTAACGACAACTATTGACACTACTTGCGTGTAGCGTTTAAATCTACTGTTAACTGCCGCATAGGCAGCTTAGAAAACTCTTGCAAAAAGCCTCCGCTTCGCCTCTTTGTTAACTGCCGCATAGGCAGCTTAGAAAGCATCAACCCAGAACGGATCACTGCCTTGAACGTTAACTGCCGCATAGGCAGCTTAGAAAATCTAGACATTAAACCTTTAGTGTCTGCTTGGGTTAACTGCCGCATAGGCAGCTTAGAAAAACGAAAAGAGCAGATGTTAAAAGGCGAGGTGGTTAACTGCCGCATAGGCAGCTTAGAAATTTACGCAGCTAACAACCTGTCTAACAAGCTAGTTAACTGCCGCATAGGCAGCTTAGAAATACAGTGTAATACCCTTCACCAGCACCAACGTGTTAACTGCCGCATAGGCAGCTTAGAAACACATCGGTAAAGATAGGCTCAATATTAATACGTTAACTGCCGCATAGGCAGCTTAGAAAAGTAACGCTGGTTCAACCACCCTTGTGCATACGTTAACTGCCGCATAGGCAGCTTAGAAAACTGAAACTTGACCTTCCTGCGCTGCCTCTTTGTTAACTGCCGCATAGGCAGCTTAGAAAAATGATGTGGCCGGTGCGATTAACAACTTCTAGTTAACTGCCGCATAGGCAGCTTAGAAAAGCCAACACCCCGGTGTTAGTGA
>NZ_MDTU01000001.1:1263862-1269974 GCF_001720395.1 Piscirickettsia litoralis | reverse complement strand
CAGCTTAGAAAACAAGAAAAAGGTAAGAAAATGAGCTGGTCGTTAACTGCCGCACAGGCAGCTTAGAAAGTTATCGTCAGTGAGCGTGAAGGACTCGAGGAGTTAACTGCCGCACAGGCAGCTTAGAAAAATGGGAAATGTTCAATCTACACAAGACGGAAGTTAACTGCCGCACAGGCAGCTTAGAAAGTTAAGAAGTTGTTTACGTAGTCTAGGTAGAGGTTAACTGCCGCACAGGCAGCTTAGAAAACGAAAATCATCAAGCTCATTCATGAACTCAGGTTAACTACTGCCGCACAGGCAGCTTAGAAACAGTTAAAACGCACTTGAAAGCGCCCCTTTTCGTTAATTGCCGCACAGGCAGCTTAGAAATGGGGAAGTTTTGAAAGGTCAGGGTGGTGGAGACGGCGGGAATCGAACCCGCGTCCGTAAATCCTCCACTCTCGGATCTACATGCTTAGTTCACCTATTATATTTAACTTAGTTTAGCCCGATGAACCTGGCACCACTTCGCGAGTCTGCTTAGGTTTTAGCGTTTAATGCACAGACACATTAAAGTCGCGAGCTTGTAAAAAGATGAACGTTGAAACCCTGGGTCTACAAGCGGACTCAGACAACGTCGATGTGCTGTTTCTTAGGCAGCTTTGACATCAGCAGCAACGACAGAGTCGTTAGCAGCTACAGTGATGTCAGCATCGTTGGCAGCTTTAGCTTCGCCAATTATAAAAGTAATATCTCTGATTAACGAGTGTAGATATCATCACTCGGCATGCCCCTTAAGTTTTGCAATCCACGTCGAAGCCATGTCGTCCCCTTAAGAAGTGCACTGATTATAGGGGAGAAAAAGCAATATTTCAAATCGTTTGTAAAGTCCCCATTTTTATGTCAAGTCTAAAGTGGGGTTCTTGCTTGATGATCCTTTCCCTTTTTATGAGCTTCTATTGCTGACACTATAGGTGCTCCTTTGTTTGTTGTGATTGTTTTAGAAATAAAAATGTTAGAAAAGTGCTATAAAAAAGTACTTAAGAGGTTTATGAGTTGTTTGGATCTATCTCTTTTCACTTTGGCAAATTTTTCTACCGCCTATTCCAATAAACTCATTAGGCTTTCGAGGTTTAGCTCTTTTTACTCTGGTGGACTTGATTCTCTCAATCAACACTTTTCTAAAATTTTTATCACTGTTAATCTGTTCTGTATAAGGATCGATATGCTTCTTAGCATATTCTCTAGAGCCATAATCAGGGTCACCTGTATAGTCCAAAAATACTTTTCTTAAAAAGTGTTGCAATACTTTTGATTCAAGTTTGCTAGCCCTGGGTTCTTTATTGCCCTCATAATAGTAAGCAGCTGGATAAAAATTACATGCCAATGGATTCCCTTTATACTTATAAAAATAAAATAAATAATCAAGGATGTAAGAGAACAATGATGAATTATTAGTTCCCCCTGGGCTCAAGAAGTAACGATAGGGTTCCTCATTTTTGACCATTAATACCAAATGCCTGACACTCTCTTTTTCAAGAGCTTCTAAAAACTTACTCACCTCTTCATCTGTTCTTTTAGTATCACCTCTTAACTTTAACAACTGCTCTTTACAGTGCAATAAGTGCTGTTGATATTGTTTAGTACGTTTTTTCCCTGTGTTTCCAGGCTTTCCATCTTCTGGAATAAGATAACTAGAAGCAGCACTTTGTAATGCCCCGATCATGCAGCCAAATTCATACGCTCTTTTATATAACTTATCTTTCCTAAACTTTGCCCAGCGATTACCATAACCATCAGAATGTCCTGAACGTCTTAAGTTTATTCTCTTTGGTTTATGCGGGAGGGTAGGCTTAAACTGCTGCTGAGATCTTTTAGGCAACTCTTCTGAACTCGAACTTTCCAGCCCAAGTAGACCATCATCAAAGCTATCGCTTAAGCTCACTCTCCTTGGCATCCTATCTCTTCTACCTCGATAAGCAGGTCTAGCCCCAACTATTTGTTGCTGATGGGGCCTCCTAGAAAATTCTTCAGGAGCTGGAGGTATTGGCTCATGCTCATCACCGCTGCAGCTGTCCCATGAATTCATTCTTCTTGATTTACCTTTTTCATGTGGGTGAGTAGGCTTAAGCTGCGGCTGAGATCTTTTAGGCAATTCTTCTGAATTCGAACTTTCCAGTCCAAGTAGACCATCATCAAAGCTATCGCTTAAGCTCATTCTTTTTGGTTTACCTCCTCCATGTGGGTGAGTAGGCTTAAGCTGCGGCTGAGGTCTCTTAGGAAATTCTTCTGAATTTGAATGTTCTAGCGCATACACACCATCATCAAAGCTATCGCTTAAGCTTACTCCCCTCGGCATTTTATCTCTTCTACCTCGATAAGCAGGTCTAGCCCCAACTATTTGTTGCTGATGGGGCCTCCTAGAAAATTCTTCAGGAGCTGGGGGTATTGGCATTGGTTCACAGTCATCATCGCTACAGCTGTCCCATAAGTCTGTTCTTATCGGCATTTTGCCTCTTCTATGTGGATGAGCAGGCTTAAACTGTTGCGAGCGACCTATCATACGCAACTCTTCTGAAATAGACTCATCATCAGATGAATCTAAAAATTGCGGAGGCAGTCCCAGACTTAACCCTTTTCTTCTCGGTAGAGCTTGAGTCAATTCCTGCCATGGATCAGCAGCCATTCTTCCTTTCATGTTACGAACACTTATTTCATAACGACACTTTGTGAAAAGCCCATAGCTTGAAAGGCAAAGTAAATGATCGATACAGCCGGGCCCAAGGCCAATAGCAAATTGGGCTCGCGCACTTCCCTTATTATGGTCTACTTGCTCTTTTATACCACTTACTTGTTTTGATATAAGCTTTCTATGAGTAGAATCACTTAGAAAGTGCCTAGGCTCAGCACGAGATGATTGACCTTGAAAAGTAATAGGTTTCTCTTTCTGGCCATTTCTCCAACTGCCAGAAAATCCTCCAGAGATCTTTTTTTTCAGTCGATTAGAAATAAAGAATGGCTCAAACTTTTCTCGACCTTGCCTATCCTCATCTAATTCCTCTTGCTTTTCTAGGTCAAAGCGGCTTTCAATGTCCTCACGTGATAACCCTCCTTTCTCAAAGTCTTGTATAAAAGAATTGAGCTTGTCTCGCTTACTTGCCTCTAATGCAGATAAGTAATTAACTTCGATGGGCTGCTTTAACCAACGAGCTGCTTCGAATAATGAAAAACTATCATCTCTATTGCCTCTGTACGATCTTTGGTATGGTCCTTGCGCTCCTGATGATGATTGAGTTTTTGCTTTTCTACCCTGAGCTTCAGCTAACGGTTTACGCATATAGTCATAGGCAGAATTAAACCCCATCAATTCATCAGCACTTTCATGTTTTAAAACATCACAAAGAGGGTAGTTCGCTTTTAGTAGTTCTCTTAACGGCTGATTATAATGTGCAAGCTTAGATAACATGAGAATAAGTAGGTTTTGACCCAAGTGATTTTGCCATATTTCTTGTTCTCCATTCAAGTGTGGCGAGCTCAAGTTTAAAGGCATAGAGAGTTGAACTGCGTTATTATTATGGTAACCAACCCCATACCTGAACCTTTCATTAAGAGAGAAGTCTTCTGGTTCTAATAAAAATTTGTCCACTGTTTCATCAAAATCAATGTATAAACCTCCTTCTTTTAAAATACAAATAATTCTCAATAAATCAGAAACAGAGGCGTAATTATTGTAATTAATTTTAGACTCTAGTTCAGGAGTCGTATGGTAATCAGGTGTCCTTCCATATCCGGAGTCAGATGCTTTATAAGTAAAGCCCATCAAATTCAAATAATGATAAAATAATTGCAGCATCATATCAGGTAATGTTGCTTTTAATGGATTCTCACTTCTAGCAGAAACCACACTCTCAGGCTGCCAGAGACTTGAGATATATTTTAATGCACGTGTATTAGTATCACGACCAGCACCTCTTCTATTGCTCATACATTGGAGATCAAATAAAGAGAATGTATAGAAAAAAGGGTTGTTAGGGTGAAATATTTTTTTATAATTCGACTCAACCCAAGCAACTAAATCCCCAATATCACGCAAGTGAAAGTTTTTTAAATTAGCGGCATAACTTAAAGAGTGCCCTTTAATATAACGAGTCGACATTTCAAATTTGGCTTTAGAGTCTGTCCACAAAAAAAAGTGCATTTTCTCTTGTTTTTTTGCCGTTAGTAAAGCTGTCCGCATATTATTCGCGGTAATTTTTCCACCTACCCAAATATAGTGGATGTGAGCTGGAGCTTGTAAAGCCCTTCTTTCTGATTTTGTTACTAGCTGTGCTGCAGCACTAAGATGTGTGGGTAGGCAGTTATAATGAGACCTTGTGCTAGCTCGCTTAGAAAAATTAACACTCAAAGAATATGCATCGATAATGCCTTCATATTTTCTATAAAAAGAATACTCCTTGTAATCTTCAATCAAGCTTAGCAATGAAGGTCTATAAGAAGGAATAAGGTTCAATGCCTTTTCTTGAAAGCCAGAGACCAAACCGGGAATTTCTCCATATTTTTGATAAAAAAGACCAATCATATAACCCAGAGAGTAGACATCTTGGTTAACATTCGCAGGAACTGCTTTACTTCCTCTTTTGCGCCAACGGTCAACTTGGTAAGGCTTTATCACTCTCTCGGGGGCAAATGATGAAGACCTAAGGTTGGTAGGCTTCATTTTAGCGAACCCACCAGACAAGTAACTGTGACCAAAATCAATAAATTTCACAGTGAAAGTAAAGCACTCTTTAGCCAAATACTCTTCTAATACACCCTCTTCTGCTAAGTGCTTCTCAAGTTGAGACCTTCCTATTGAATTCCCCATTTTAGGAAAGCCACTTTCTATTCGTTGAATTCTAATGTTTCTTGACCAAATATCGCCATGAATCACTTTACAGCTATGAATTCTAACTAACTCTAAAATAACTGCAAAAATAATCTCATTTTGGTACAGTGGGTAAGCTTTCATTGCCTCATCAAAACTTACTCCATCAAAATAGGGCATAATAAAGCGGCATTTCTGAACTAAAGAAGATTCTTCTAAAAATATTTCTGATTCATATTGTTGATACGCCCTTTTAAAGCAACTCGCTTCGCTTTTTATTTCTTCTAATGTTCCCGTTTCTTTAAAATCTTTCACAGCATAGTATTTTGCTGTTTTTTCAGATTTAAATTTACGTACTCTCCCATAAATGCCTTCACCAATGACGGAGTCTTCCCTATACTCTACTGGAGTAGGGCCTCCAGAGTCTTCCTCTATAATAGAGCCTTTTCTTGCTCCAGTTGATATCTCATAGTTTAACCTGGATCTAGGCACCTTGAATCCTCTATTTATAAGTGGCTCTATCGCTATTTGAAAAAACAAAGGGAAAATAATTTTTCACAATTAACCATTAACGTTCTAAAATAATTCAAGAATTGTAAATGCTTAAAACAAATAAGAAAACATAAAAAAATGAGAAAAGTTATTTAGCTCTTATATTGAAAAATTTAAAGAAGCTGTTACGATTGCATCATGGTCAGCCTTATTGAATCACAATATTTTATCTTAGTGCTACCAGCATCGGTGCCACTTAAAACTTATCTTGACATAAATTTTTATAATGCTAACTTAGTTTTTAACAATTTTTTAGTGATATTAGTCCAGTTTTATAATATGGCCTGGTTTCAGAGTATTATATTTACTAATCGTGAATGAGTGTTTAAAAAGGTTTGCATGTGGTATTTTTTTAAAATTTATAAAATTGAAACACAGTGTTGCAAACTGGAGTCTTTAATCAATGCCACTAATATATACATGTACTATCTGCAATCTATATGTGTATTACTATTATTATAATTGTAATAAGTGTAGTAAAATTATATGTTATAACTGTTCATCTAAAGATCACCAGGAAAAACAAAAAGGTAGGATTTGTAAAACCTGTAATAGTAATTTTCGTCAAGCTGTTTCATATAATATTGAAAGCGAAAGCGAAAGCGAACACTTAGAATCTTTGCTTAGTCCTGCTAGCGCAAAGGAGCTATTAGCTCTTATAAAACACAGGGCATTTATTTGTAAATCTGCTAATAGAGGGGTGAAAAATAGGCA
>NZ_MDTU01000001.1:1256961-1262673 GCF_001720395.1 Piscirickettsia litoralis | reverse complement strand
CACGACACATATATTTCCTTATTAAAGTATTTGGAGTTCCCATAATATGGTGTTAATGAGGAAAATAAATAGTAATTGAGTTTTTGCTGAAGAAAAGAAACATTCCTCTCCATGCTTATATGTCTGTTTAAGAACACTTAAATTCCCATCAAATCTGGTAACAAATATATTGGTTAATTGCCTGTTAGCACTTTCTTGATAACCCGACTGTAATAAAAAATTATCTATAAGGCTGATCAAATATATTTTTAGATGAATTATAGCATATTTTTGCACATTCAAATAGCAATTGGTCTTCTTTCTGCAAATTTGTAAAGTCTTTATGTTTAGAATACAATTTATCCATTGCTAATTTTGCGTATAGCACTTTGAGTAAACTCAGAAGGAATTTTTCCTCTTTGGGGCCGCAAATGTACCATGCTACATGTTCGATCAAACCATTCTACAAATAATACAGTGCAACCAGAAAGTGTTGGTGTACACCAAATACTATCATTTTTGAAATTTATTCTTTCTAGTTGTGTATATCTGTTATCTTTTTCTCTCATAGGAGTATAGGTAATATTATCAAAAGAGATAAATGCGCCGCTTTTATTTTTAGTCTCAGCTTGTAGGCGAAAGTCATGATAATAACTGTCAATCCCCTTATAGAAGTTTAGTCTTGGAATGACTATGGTTTTGTAGCCAGTAGAAATATCCATAGGGATGTTTATCTTGTTTTCTTTAAGAATACATTCAGAGTTAAGGATGAACTCTTCAAAATCAATCGACATTAAATCTTACCTTATTTTATCCTCGTTAGTAAAAATGAGGTTGCAAAGTGTAACAGGGTGAGTATTTTAGGTTGTATGTGTTTTTCATAATTGTTTGGAATTACATTAAATTAATTGATGAATTATATTTCAATATACTTTATACTTAGTATCTACGTGATAACCGATTTTTTTTGATATTACCCATAACTATCAATCAATACCTGAACTTGGCTATATACCATCGTATTATATTTCTCATCATAGAGGCAAGATATGTCTTCTAGCCCTTTAGGCCCTGTCAACGAATCTATAAGTAATTTGTACTTTTCATCTTCAGTGTTAGGTTTTCTATATTTATCTAAGCTTATGCTTTCTGTTAATTTTTCGAATGAAAATTTATTTTCTTTGATTATCTTAAAAAATCCCCTTGCAGTGCTGGTTTTGCCTATATTGCCAATTTCTAATTTTTCTGGCTTTTTCTTGCCTCTAATTAATAGGGATATTTTGAGAGATAGCATTATAATTTCTTCTATATGCTTATCGCCCAGATATTCATATTTAACTCTTATATCACTTAAGTGTGCTATGATTTTATTATAACTAATCATTTTTATATTTTTTTCATCGGATATATACCAATGTGATGCTATCTCTGATAGCAGTTTAATAAACTTAATTACACTTGTTAATATTTCATGCTTTTTTACATTGATAGATAGGCTTTCTCTAACATCTTTTAATTCCCTTCCTTTGCCAAGAAGTGACTTTCTTAATCCAATTTTTTCAAGCTCATTTTTATAGTGTATAAAAAAACTCACTTTTTATTTCTTGCATAGTACTCTCAAAATCATCTATTTTTTTATATGGCTTTTTACTATTAGAGGGAATTTTAAATGAAAATGATTTAGATATTATTTCCCCTTCATAGTATCCTGTTACATTATAGAGCTTGGCATGACCCAGATGACTATCGATATCTGATAAGTATGAAGATTTATATATCCATGGGTCGCAGATAACCCCATTTTTAAGCCTGGCTTTCAAGCCTAATTTATGAATATCATCACTTACAAGGTAATTATCTTTATACGTATGTAAGAGAGGGTCTTGATGAATAATGCAAAACGCATGATTTTCTGTAAGGCCTTCACTTACTGCAAAAATGGAAATATAGCATTTTTCAGTTAAATTTAGATCTAACCTTGATGCTAAAACTGCGGCTGCAACGCATAGGCCATCACAATAGCCTATACCTATCTTAAAGCCTTGATAGGCGTGATCTATGGTGTAGGGCCTATATTTCATCGTCTGTTGAAACATGTCCCGTCTAGACCTATATAAAGAACTATTTGTATGCCCTCTATATAAGGAGAATAGATTTTCAGAGTACTTTATGTACTTTCTAACCGTTTTGGTAAGCGCTGCGCCTATAGCAAGGAGCTCTTCTTTTTTCATATAGAGTAATAATCTAACTACTAACACAACTCATCATATTTAATTTTCTTCCAAAATACTCTTGATCTATTGCAGGGTTCAATAGCGTCCATGAGCCATTTAAGAAGATTTTATTATTTATTTTTTTCAGCATTAAAAACGAGAGTGCCTGTATCAATATACTTACCATCTTTTTCTTTGTAAGTAATTGAAATTGTATTACCTTGGGCAATACCAACACCATGACCCTTTTGATTGCTTGTATTTTTTCCTGCTTTATTCTCATTGTATTGCCATTGGATATCATAGCGCTTTGAGTTTCCGTGGTTGCTTGGATTAGAAGAGGTAATCTTAATAGAGTCACAATAGCGATCATCGGTGAAGTGTCCTGCAACATAACCAACACATACATATTCGCCGCTAAAATCAACTGAGTTAGCACCATGAGCTGTTATCATCAGCCCCAAGCTAAGAATTGAAAGTATTGTTGGATAGATCTTTATTAGCATTATGTTAACTTCTCTGTAGGTTTAATCTCAAGTTGACTATATTTGACTCTTATTATGTGTAAGTCTTATTTGCTGTGTTAAATGAAAATAGATTATCAGCAGCATTGTGCTAGTGATACTGATGTAAATAAAGATAATTGTTCAACATATTATTTAGTAATCATCTCCGTTTTCGAGTGCTAATTAGTTTGATGAAAAATAGATTTTGCATATGAAATCTAGATGGCAGAGATTATAGCTAGCATTATGCTAGGTTGCTACTTACAAAAAGCATAAAAACCTATATAGGGTGGCTGGTTATAGTTTATATCAGGGTTCAGCAACTTGCATGTTGATAACAAATTATATTATAAGTAGGTTGCTTGTAAGGGGTTTGCTATTTGTATTTTTATCTATACGGTGATGGTAGTTTAGGCTCGTAGGAATTGCTTATTTATTGTGGAGTTTGTATATATCCTCCTAAGCTCAGTAATTATAAAATTTTCAATATGTTATTTATTTACCCAAGGTGAGTGATCAGTAAAGTATAGGGAGTACTTCTTCACTTTATTACTTTTTTAATTAAAAAATCAGTATCAGTTACATTGGAATTAAATATAGGTTGAACCTCCCAAACTGAATAGTCAATTGTTTGGTTTAAGAGGTAAGCTTTTGTTTGTAATCATTATTTTTCCATATAGAAAAGTAATTATTATCTATATTGTTTTAGGTTGGCCTTGTGTTAATGTTAATTATAAGCTAGTCATTATGGAGTGATGGTCATGGTTGTTAGCGCTCTCTTCGCAATGTTACTATTTGTGGTATCTGTTATTATTGGATTTTACATGGATAAAAGGCTTCAACTGACAGATATTATTCTTGATTTGTATCAGTAATATTTAGTAAAAAGTAGTGAGTATAACTTATTGCTAATAAGGCTATTATTGCCATCCTTGGTAGGATTTAGAGGTTTACAAAAATATCTAATGTGGATATAAAGTATCAAGCCTAGACGAATAGTAAAATGAAAAAGGCAATCATCAGGCAGGTGGATTTACCTTTTTAAAAGCCTCTAAACTGGTAGTCGTCTCTAGTTAGAACCTTTCTAAGCCAATAAAGGAAATATGATTTTGAAGTAAGGTCTGGTTGCTTATTCAATAAAGTCATATCTCCTTAAATAGTGACCTTTTTTGCTGAAAAGTTCTCTCTTTAAAAGAAATTCTTAACACTGATGAAGATAAAAGCACTTTAATTTTATTAGTCAAATTTTTATACTCCTTGATGCTGTCAAGCTTAAGCATATAACCATCTTCTAGATTAAACCTAGCCAATAAAGTTTTAATAAAGTCATGGTATTCCGTATTGGGGGTTATTGTAATTTCCCAAAGATTTAGTAAGGTCTTATATTTGAGAGATTCTTTCTTGAGTAATTCAAGGAGTTCTCCTCCTGTATTTGTTTTTCTAATTTGATTACATTTAGATATTGATGGAGCACGATGATAACGATTACTAATTGCTATTAGAAAGGTTAACTTTATGATATTTTTTATTTCATCTTCTAGTGCTTGAATCAGCCCTGGCCAAAAATTTACTTTTTCGTCATTTAGTAAATCTAAATGAATTAGTAGTTCTTTGTAACAGTAAAACTTTCCATTATTTATCCAGTTCCAATTACAACTTAAGTGACGACATTGAATCATTAGTTTCTCTACTAGCCCTGTTAATAATTCTAAATTTTTTCATAACATGTTTTACATTTTTATAGAAATCACGCCTGATCTTAGCTGCATTTTCTCTGTTTATCCCTACCATATGGTTATTGTGCCTTCCATATATAGTTTTTGACAGTGATATCGAGCTTGACTTTCGAATTTTATCATATGCTTCTTGAACTTTTAGGTCAATATAATCACTTTTCCCTTGGTGTGTAACAGAGTTTGTTATCATTACAGTGTTTGGTGTTCCCTTTAGATTCGCAATCATTGAATTATTAGATCCAACCCCGGTTTCACCTCGGGATTCCTTATACATATTAGCAACCTCTTCACTAAATTTTTCCTGCATGGGCAATATGGTTTTTCCAATTAGTAAGGGGTGTAACTTTATAAATCCAAGGGTCTACTATAATTGCATTTTTTAGATCAGCACGTGTGGCAAGGTGGTAAAAGCGACCAAGCTTTAGCTTTTCCATTCCTTTTAGCTTACATTGCTGCTCATAAAGGTTTTTAGAGGTATGCAGAAGGCAATACACATGTCCATTTAATCCCAGGTTTGTTAGGTATATATTATAGCCTGGCTTATATATTCCATTAATGTTTATTTGGCGAGCAATATATCTCATAACAAAAGAAAGATACCCACAGGTACCATATCCAACGAAAATCGAATCTGTTGGTTTTTGCTCTATTACATTTGTCCTAACATTGTTAGTTGATTTTAAAAACTCTAGATCCTTTGTCTTTTCTGTGTCTTCTTCAATCAGTTTTAAGTTAGATGATGAAGGGATGTAAGATCTTGATAAATGGCTAATCACTAAAGCAATATGAACTAAATCGTTTGTATCGTACATAAATTCCTCGGAACATAGAAGTAAAATAAGTTTGCTATCTGAGTTATTTTGTTAATATCATTGTATGGCGACCTGATGTTTATGAGGTTTAGATTATATAAAGTTAGCGACAATATACCTTCTAAGTGCTAGAGTCAAGGCCAATCTAAATAAATAGACTCTCTGAGAGTTAAACTCATTAAACTATTGCCTTGCTAAGGGTTAGGTAGTATCTGCTTACATCTAAGTGTGATTGATGTAAAAATTCTTATATTTAAATTCAATGGTGAAGGTGAAAAAATAGGGGGATATACTTTCATTGAAAGAGTTGTTTATATAAAAATTATCTTTAATAAAAATTATAATTTTTATCACTGTAAATATGTGCCTATTGATGGAGTTTGGGCTATATTTGAGACTTTCCTACTTGATAGGTTATTGACAGTTTAGTCCAGAGAGTTAGATATTCTACTGTAGGGAAAAGCAC